>JBLMZU010000735.1:0-13721 GCA_050258995.1 Bacteroidota bacterium | reverse complement strand
GCCCAGGTCTGGGGAACATAAACGATCCTCGCCTGCCGGGCCATCCGGATCCACAGCAGATGATCGAGCATGTAGTGATAGGTGACATCCAGTCCGCCCGCCTGTTCATAGGCTTCGCGCCGGAAGAAGACCGCCGGCTGGCCGATGATCTGGAAGCAAAGCAAATCGTCCAGAGAATACTGCTCATATCGCAGGACATTCAACGTCTGCCCATTCTGGTCGACGGCCAGCATATCCCCATACACGAGCGCAGCATCCGGGTTTTGTTCGAAGGCCTTGACCGCCGCGGAGATCGCATTCGGGAGATAATAATCGTCGGAGTTCAGCCAGGCAAGGATTTCCCCTTTGGCGCGGGCAAGCCCCTTGTTGATCGCATCGCCCTGGCCGCGGTCCCTTTCACTCACCCAGCCGCTGAGCTGCTGTCCATATTTCCGGATGACATCCACGCTTGCATCGGTCGAGCCCCCGTCCATGACAAAATACTCAACAGATGGGTAATCCTGGTCCAGGACAGAGCGGATCGTCGTCTCCAGAAAGGCCGCCTGGTTGTAGGAAGGCGTCACGACCGAGACCAAAGGACGAGGGGGGAGAGGCGAAGTGTTCACGATAGTGTAGATCGAATCTCTAATATCAATTATCGAATTAGAACAGCGAGCGATAGTCCACCTTGGGGAAGATCGTCAGCTTGCCGCCGATGGTTGCATCCACCACTTCGCGGCCCGCTTTTCGATAGGCTTCACGGGCGAAGGCATAACCGATCTCTGAAGTATCCAGGTCGGGGAGCTGCCAGCGGGTGTCCTTGCCAAAGTAGTTCGGCATGAAGTGATTGGGGTCGTCGCCCTGCGAGACCACGGTCTTATTCGCATCGCCCTTGGATGCAAAGTTATGGTCAACGCCGATCAGGATGGCCTTTTCGATACCCAAATGGTAGGCAATTTGGAGCGCCAGATTGGTCACCGTGGCGCCCTCCCAGACGCGGCCGCGAATGTCTGTTGCAAAACGCGGACCCGTGTAGGAGGTGTAAACAAAGTTTGGAATTTTAGAAACCGGCATGTCCGCCGGAAAATGCCGGTGTGAGCGCCAGGCAATGAATTTTGGGATCGGAAGAGCAATGATATCGTTAACAAACTGCTCCACAACCAGATCGTTTGTGACACACAAATAGGTCGTGGCAAATCCCCATTCCGGAAAAGCGACATAGCTCCGATTCAAGCCAAAAGTAATTTCATTCTTGATCTTGCTGAGGTCCGTTTTCTTCAGGCTGGGACCCGTGCCGATGATAAATGCGCGTTTGCCTTTGTGCATATCGCGCATTTCGGCCAGCCGCCGGATGCTTTCGCGCCGCCAGGGATGAAAGTATGCATCCGGCAGCTCCGGGATCCGGCGAAACGCATCGTACGTATCCCGGGCAAAATTCCAGACCGGCTTGGGTGTGTGAGTTTTGAGAGTCTGTTTCATGGGGATATTATAAGGAACAATTCCGATCTAGGGATCAAAAGCATAGATCGAAGCAACCTGGTCCTCTCCCAACAGCTTCAGGCCGCCGACCAGCTCATCCAGCCTCTTCCCTGACGGGGGTACATGATGGAAAATGACCAGCAGGACGCGGCTGTCAGTTCCCTTTTCCTTCAGCTGCTCGAATTCCGGGATGCCGTATCCCGCCCGGTCGGACCACAGGTACAGGGATGAATTCGAGTTGGTGTACATGGGGGAGGTCGAGTAGGAACGCAGGCTCCGGATCACTTCCGAGCGGTTCCAGCCCCGGCGGGCAATGCCGATGCCCGTATCATGAAAGCCCTGCACAGTTACAAATGTTCCGGCTGCGTAGTAGGCAACCAAAGCCAGCGCGATCAGAACAACAAAGGGTTTGGATCGGCTGTAACGGTTCCAAAGAAACGACAGGCCCGCTGCCAGAAGGATCAACAGCGAAACGAGCATCGGAGAAAGGATCCGGTCGCTCAGGCCGATATCTGCGTCCATCCATGTCTTGGAGGCGATGATCACCAGGGCATACAGGACAATGTAGATACCCTGCAGAAGGAGGATCTGTCTCTCTGGACTCCGTTCTCTTAACAGGCCGCCAGTCGAGGCCTGGCGGGATTTCCAAAAGAGCAGAAACAGGATCGCCAGTCCGGCGATGGTCAGTGCCAGGAATATTTTTTCCGCACCCTGCACAAGCGAGGAGGGAAAAAACCACCCGTAGAAGACATCGATCATGGACAGATAGTTTCTT
The DNA here is from genome assembly GCA_050258995.1 of Bacteroidota bacterium. GTDB lineage: Bacteria > Chloroflexota > Anaerolineae > Anaerolineales > Villigracilaceae > Defluviilinea. Next base: position 11,488 of record JBLMZU010000735.1, on the reverse strand, counting down.
ATTGTCAGCGGATGAAAGGCAGGGGTACGGTCGTTCAATGTGCGCGTGAGCATATATCCGCGCAGGGACCACAATGCCATCGGCAGAACCGCGATGCCGCCGAACCACAGCAGATCCATTGTCTTTTGCCGCAGGCTGTTCCTGTTCAACAGCAGCAAGACTGCGATGGCAAGTACCAGCGACACGCCGACATAGCGCGTAAGGAATGCAGCTGAGGCAGCCAGTGCCGTCAGGACCAGCCAGGCAGCACGATCTTTTTCAAAATATTTTTCAAGCAGCAAAAAGGAGACAAGGCTCAGGCAGATATACAGAGGCTCGCTCAACGCCCAGGAGTGCGCCTCGACCAGGACAAAGGAAATGGCAAATAGAAGAGAGGCCAGAAGGGAAAACCATGGGGAACGGGTCAATTTTTTCGTGCAATAGAACATCAAAACAATATTGGCCCCAAACAAAAGGATGTTGAGGAGGCGCGCACCCTGCAGAGCGGTGCTGCCTGCCATTTCGAAAACCGCCAAAAAGACCGGGAACAGAGGTGGATACTTTGTCATCGGGTCCAGTTCCCCCTCTCCATACGGGAGGGAGAAACCGTGACCGCGCGCAAAACTCCGGGCACTGGCTGTATATTGAAAGGAATCCGAGATCAGGCCTGCCCCCCAGACCGTGCTATACCAGACCAGGAACATCCCCATCCCGACGATGGCGGCGAGCAAAACATAAGGGACCCAACGGGAGGCGGATACTCTGGCTTGCATCAGGATGGATTTTACTCTGTGCTCAGTCGCGCCGTGGCCCCACCGTCCACAACCAGGGCCTGGCCGGTCATAAAGGACGACTGCTCATTGTCGGCGAGGAAGTAAATGGCGTGGGCGATCTCCTCCGGTCTGCCGATCTTGCCGTTCACCGTTTTGCGCGCCAGGTTATCCAGGCGTTCCTGGATATCCCCATAGCCGACATGGCCACGGCTGAGCCCGGCGCGCAGCATCGGCGTATCCACGGCACCCGGCAGGATGGCGTTTACACGGATATTGTCGGGGGCAAACTCGATGGCCATGGCGCGCGTCAGGGCCAGCAGACCGCCCTTCGAGGCAGCATACGTGGCAATATTTGCCGAAGTCTGGATGGCATGCACGGAGGAGACGTTGACGATCGCGCCGCCTCCTGCAGCCTTGAGCAGGGGATGTGCCAGCTTGGCAAACAGGAATACCGAACGCAGATTGGAGGCCATGACGGCATCCCACTCCTCGACGGTGGTCTCCACCAGCGGCTTGGCAATCTGTAAGGCGGCATTGTTGACCAGCACATCCAGCGCAGGATTGAAGTTCTTCGCCTCCCGAAAAATGACCTCGACGGAATCGGGATTCGAAATATCGGCCCGGATGAAATGCCCAGTCGAGGGAAAATCCTCAGGGCAGGAAAGGCGGTCCACGCCGATCACCCGCCAGCCCTTTTCGAAAAAGTGCCGCGCGGTCGCCCGCCCGATCCCCCCACCCACGCCGGTGATCAGAACAGTTTTCGAGTCGCTCATTTTAGGATCCCTTCACTTCTTCATATTGCAAGCCCAGTCCCTCGATCAGGTTGCGGATCGTGTTCCAGTGGACCCGTTCCCAGGCGGCCGGGCTGGAGTTGGAGTTGTGCGGGGCGAGCATCACGTTGTCCATTTTGAGGAGCGGACTCTCCAGCGGGAGCGGCTCGTACTCAAAGACGTCCAATGCAGCTCCCGCGAGACGACCGGCCTGCAGCGCCTCCACCAGCGCTGCCTCATGGACAATCGGTCCGCGGGCCGTGTTGATCAGCACCGCGTTCGACCGGACACATGCCAGTGTTTCAGCGTTGATCAGGTGGTAGCTGCTCGGGTTCAGATCACAGTTCACAGAGATGAAATCAGATCTGGCAAGCAGGGATCTGAGGTCCGTCATCTCGATGCCTGTCTCGGTGATGAAGACGTGGTCGATGTCGATGATATCCGTGCCGTAGACCTTCATGCCGAAGGCACGCGCCCGGCGCGTCACGGATCTGCCGATGTTTCCAACGCCGATCACGCCCAGGGTGTTTTCGCTCAGGGCTTTGCCGGGAATCTTCTCCCATTTGCCTGATTTCATCTCGCGGTCCATCCACGGCTGGCGGCGGGCAAAGGCCAGCATGTAGCCCAGGACAGTGTCGGCCACAGGCACGGTGAAAGCGTTCAGGGTGCGGCCCAGCCTGACTCCATAACGGGAGCAGGCCTCGGCGTCGATCGAATCGATCCCCGTCCCCCATTTGGAGATGACCTTGAGGCGCGGCATGCAGGCCTGGATCACGCGCTCGGTATAACGGTCATCCCCACAGACCGCTCCATCGAACTGGCCTGCATGCCGAAGCAGATCCGCTTCCTCCATGCGCTCGCGCACATCCGGGATGATCAGATCAATATGGTAACGATCAAAGACCGGCTTGAATCGATCCACAAATGGGATCATATAGGGGGCAGTGAGAAGAACGGTGTATCTCATAAGTTTCCAGATATTTCAAAAGGACGTGTAATCTGATCAGGATTCTATTCCTACTCCTGTGGGTCGCCTTCCTTTGGGATTATCGCTGGCTGACCGGCAGGGTTCCTGTTGGAAGAATAGCTCATCTATGGCAGCAGATCATGGCCGCGAAAACCATAGAAAACAACGCCATTCGCCTTTAACACCCATCCCTACTTGCAGGGATTGGGGATCTCGGTAAACTGATACAGCTTTGGCACAGGCGAGTAATAGGAAATATCGGGGAGCATATCATACCTGCCGCCAAAGTACGTGTTGAAGATCAGCCGGAATGTGTTCACAGGCGTAATGTTTGAATAAAGCTTGTCATTATGCCCGGGCAGAAAATAGGCGTTCAGGATCTTCATCCGGTTGGCGTTGCTCTGCAGCCAGGGACCGTGATCGCCCTGGATGACAATAATGGGCGGCGTAGCAGAGTTGGCCTGGATCGTGTCGATGGCTTCGAGCATCTTCCTGTTGATAAAGGTCAACTGGTTCTCGTAACCCTTTTCAAAGGGACCGGCGGGATAGTCCTTGTTTTTGTTCCAGAAGTCAGCAGGATTGGTCAACTCTCCGTTCGGGCCAAACACAAACGGCGGATGAGGCGAGATCACGTGAATATAGGCAAAGGTGGGATCCGGGTTGCGGGCGATATCGTCGATTCGGTTGAACACATTCATGGTACGATCCCGAAAGTTTTGGCCCTCGATCTGGTCGGGATCGATCAGGTGCATCTCATTGACGTAACGGGCCAGGGTGGTTCGAAGGAACAGCACTTCGAATTCCGTCATGCCCATGGAGATCGAGTCGGGTGAATAAAAGATATCGGCATCCTCCAGCTCGTTCCAGGCAAAGCCGGTGGCAAAACCGATCGTTTTATATCCCATACTTTCAAAGTTATAACGCGCCGCACTGTGCTTGAGCGAATCCCATAACCGTGCCCGCTTGATGCTGTCGGGGGAAAATGCCGGGTCGAGATCCTGCAGGTACATCATGTTCAGGGAGGAGCCGAGCGAGATCTCCGTCCGCACATAGTTGCTCTGGCTGCACTCCGCCACGTAGAAACCGCGCTTCTCGAGACCCTGGATGAACGCACTGTTGTCATAGCCATAGGCCTGTTTCAGGAGATCATCGCGGGTGTACATATCCAGGATGAAGTAATAGACGTCGGGCAGATCCTTTGGACGGACCAGCTTTTCCACGGGTGCGTTCTTGGCGGCAGTATAGTGCCCGCTTCCCTTCTGGACCCCGGCATTGATCTGCACCAGAGAGGTCACCACCAGCCCGAGCGACACCACGTTCAATGCCAGCGCCGCATCCCGGAACCTAAAGCGCGGCCGTGTGGCCCAGATATAGAACAGGACAGCCAGGATCAGCCAGGCGATCAACAGATAGGGAGTGAAATTGATCTTCTCCCATTTCCCCGTCAGCATCATATAAACATGCCCGTAGGAAAAGAACAACACAAGCCACATGGTGGTCAGGAAGGCAGCGCGGTAGGTGTCGCGCAAAACCAACCGCAACACCAGGAACAACAGCAGACCGAGGAGGATGGACAGTGCCAGGGGACGCCAGGCTGCCGTTGTGTTCACCTGCCCAATATTCGAAGACAGCAGTGCCAGGACGGGATAGGCACTAAAAGCAATAAAATACCAGGGAATGGAGAACCACCGGGCCAGTCTGTTTTTTATTCGATTAAAGTTATTCATTCGTGAGTTGTCTCTTCATCAGGAAATCGCAAATGGTAAAGTCCAGCTCTTCATCGATGTCCCAGGCCTCGTCGGCTGCGATCTCGAACATCAATGGTTTTTCGCCGATACGATGATGCCACTTAAGCAGATTATCGCGGCGAAAAATATACAGGCAGGAATTCTCCTCGTAGATTGGGGGCAGGTCCTGGGTCTGGATCAGTTCACGGGGATTGTGGTTGATGGCTTTCCCATCCCGATCGTATAACCGTGTCTGCAGGCGCGTCACAGAAAAGAGTGAATCGCGGTCCGGGTAGACGGAGGCAAAAGACTGGATGGCCCTTGAAATGGTCTCCGCCCGCAGCAGCGGATTGGTGGAATGGGTCTGCAGGTAAAGGTCTGCATCGAGCTGCTCCGTATCGTAGAGCAGGATGTCGTTCATCGGGACATCGTCCGCACGCAGGCGTTGGGGCCGCTCGATCAGCCTCACATCCGGGAAGAAGCGGCGGACGCCATCCATGACCGGCTCCGAGTCGGTATCCACCGCCACGGAGCTGATCTCCGGGACTGTAAGCAAAGTTTCCAATATATGATGGAATAAGGGCCTGCCTGCGAGGGGGCGGTAGTTTTTACCGGGCACGCGCTGGCTGTGGTGACGCATGGGAACAAAGGCCTGGATTTTCATTTCGAGCTACCCGATCAGGAATTCCCCAGTGAATAACGTAGCAATGCAGAGCCGGGGTTGCCGGCTCATAAAACCTGGTACGCGTGGAAGCATGACTGTATCCTGAGAAAGATCCTTGAGATGTCGATGAAGTGCCGGGGTGTATTACATGAGCGTAGATTATACATCGCCTGCATAAATTTATGCGAAAAAAACAGATCTCCTGCACGGTCTTGTCGCACCATGCAGGAGATCCTGTCCCGTCAACGGAATGCAGGTTATTGGCAGAGGTTCTTAATTTCCGCCTTCCCATACTCCCGCTGAAACGGATCGGTGACCACAAATTCGATCCAGCGCGGGTTGGGACTGTCACCCTTTCCGATCATCCACTCACGTGAGACGGTCTGGGAGCCTGCTTCGGTAAATTCCAGGGTCTTCTCATTGCTCTCATTCCCGTCGCTCTGGTTCCAGTAATAGTCCAGCTTAAAAGGTCCGTTGGTGGTGACGGTGACATACAACCTGTACCGCACATTGGTGGGACAGCCGACTGCCGGGTCGCGCACGAGGTTGTATTCCACGTTGGCAATTCCATACTCCGGGGTCGCCGCGCCGGATACATTGACCTGTACATAAAAAGGCTCGCTGGAAGGTCCCACACCGAAGCTTGAATTCCACGGCGATCGAAGCTTCCAGTAGCCGGTGGTCACTCCTTCGGTGTCCGGCGCTTTCAGGTAAATGGAAATTTCCTTTTGTTCATCAGGTGCAACATCGTCGTTGAGAGGATAGGAGGTCAGGCCTCCCATGAGATCGCCACTCCAGTAGACCAGGCTATAGGCCGCGGTCCAGGTGCAGGTCCCGGTGTTTTTAATCGTCCAAGTCTTCCAGAAACTCTCACCGGGCTTGACAATGGCTCCATCGGGCGGGTTCTCGCTCACCAGCGAGGCCCTGGCACAGTTCGGATCTGCGGGTGCCGATGCCAGGGTCGCAGCGGCCGTGGGTGTGGTGGCAGGCGGGAACGTCCCAACCGGGATGGCGGCCTCCGGCGTGGAGGTCGGCGGGCTCGACACCTGGGTAAGGGACTCGCCTGCCTGGACGGTCTGGGCCACCGCGGTGGAAATTGCGGATTCCTGCCCTGCCTGGGAGCCGCACGCCGAAACGAGCAGCATTAATCCCACCAGTACAGTCAGAACCCTGTATTTTCCTGATTCACGCATTCTGTTTCCTTTCTCATCCATTCATGAAACTCCAATACGGGAGTGCATTATACCTTTTACCGCTTCCCTGCCTCACACATTAACGTTTTACACAGATTCGCCTGCATACAAAAGAGAGACGCCCGGCGGATCCGCCGGGCGTCTCTCAAGATTACGGTACTTCGATTCTGGGATTAGCCCAGGCCGTTGTGTCATCGTCGGCAGGCCCGTTTGCCAGGACCGCCAGCGCAAACTGGACGTTTTTCCCGGCGATACTGCTCAGATCCACATCGACATCCTTCATGATCCCATCGCAGGTTTCGGTCCATTGGCCGAGCGACTTCAGGACACCGGCCTCCTTATAGTTGAGCTGGAAGGTGGCATTGCCGGCCCCGCAGCTTCCATCGGCTTTGGCCAGGAAACCGATCTTGGCCTTGAAATGTTCTCCTGGGACAACCGTATATTGCGGATAGAGCCCGGACATCTGGCCATTGTTGACCACCTGTGGGTAGATCTCGAGCACTTTGGCCGGGGAGGTGCCATCCTCCAGCTTTTGATTGTTGCGGTACATGGCGGAACCGTTCGGGTCTGTATCCGGGCCGCCAAAGTTGACCACACCGGCCGTGCCGACCCAGCTGGCATCCCGGGCGCGGGTATGCAGGTCAAAGCCGGAGCTGACGAGCGCGACTTTAATATCCACAAAGAAGGACTGGCCCTTTGTCCCCCCCAGTACCGGGATGAGAACCCCGGCGGCATTGCGGATGCGCCAGTAGCCGCGATACGAACCGGTTGTGGATGGCGCGGTCAGGTTCAGGGAGAGGTCCACCTCCTGGTTGGGAGCCACCGTCCCGATCGAGGTCGGTGAGGGTCCGCTCATGGAATCGCCGCTGTCAAAAACGAGGGAATAACCGGACCAGGTGCAGGTGCCGGCGTTCTTCAAGCGCCAGGTCTTTGTAAATGTTGCATTGGGGGCAAAGATCGTACCATCCGGAATGGTCACATCCTGGACGAACTGGGCCTGATCGCAGACCAGCGTGGGTGGAGGTGCAACCGTCGACGTGGGACGCGGCAGCGTAGGAAAAATCGCAGCCGTATTTGTCGCCGCCGGCAGAGGCAGGGTCGGCGTGCTGAAGGGTGTCACCTGGGTGGTGGAAAAGGTCGACATGGCCTGTACCGTCAGCGCCGCGGCCGTGAATACAGCATTGGGATCCTCGGTAGCCGGGTTGCTGGATGGGAGATTACAGGCAGAGAGTATAAAAAGAATAATGAACAGAACTGAGACGGGACGGATAATCTTAAACATTCTTTTCTCCTCAATGTGTGGAACAATTTTACACTCCGCATACTTTCCGAACTGCTTTATGTTCCATGCGGGGTATACCCCGCATGCTTCTTCAATCGATTTATGAAACCTGAGGGGTACACGAATACAGACGGCGTTTTATGGTCCTTTGTTCCTGGCGAAAAATGGTATGAAAAACGGGAGTCAATCTGACTCCCGTTCCCATCTCTTTTCCCAGCTTGTGAGCTGGAGAAAAACAAGGGCGTGCAGCGCTCAGTCGGAGCTCTCCTTGTCGTACGGCTTGCCATCTGCGGCAGGAGCGACACTCTTCCCGACGACCCCGGCCAGCACAATAATGGTCAGCAGGTAGGGCAGCCCGGTGAAGAAGTTGTTGTAGAGGCTTGGGTAGGCCTGCTGGATGCCCGCCAGCCACTGTCCCAGTGCACCAGGAGGCGGAGCGAGGCGGATCACAACGCCGATTGCCTGGGAGCCCATAAAGAGCAATGCGCCGCCGAATGCGCCAATGGGCGTCCATCGTCCAAAGATCATGGCGGCCAGGGCAATAAAGCCGCGCCCCGCAGTCATGTTGTTCTGGAAGGAGCCGGTCGCCTCCAGGGACAGGTAGGCCCCGGCCAGGCCTGCAAATATGCCTCCCAGCAAAACATTGCGATAGCGAAGCTTGATCACGTCGATACCAACGGTATCTGCCGCCCGTGGATGCTCTCCAACGGCCCGTGTGCGCAGACCCCAGCGCGAGCGGAAGAGAAGAACCTGGGTGATCAGCACAAAGAAGATCACCGACATGGCGATCGGGCCAACCGCAGTGAACATCTCGATCAGCCAGCCAATACCAGGCAGCGCCACCAGTGCAGCCGGTGGTTTCATCGAATGGAAAGTGCCGGCACTATCGAAGGGTTTGATCAGGCGGTTCAGGTAGCTGGTCAGCCCCAGGGCTGTGATATTGATGATCGTACCGCTGATGATCTGGTCCGCCCGGATGCTGATCGACAGCCAGGCATGTAGCAGCGAGATCAACACCCCCGCCCCAATGGCAGCGATCACGCCGGCGACCAGAGCCGGAGTCATTCCAAAGAACGCGCTGGGCTTCACGGGAAAATTTTGATGAACGACGAGCGCGGTCATGAACGCGACATAGGCGCCGAACAGCATCATGCCTTCGATGCCGATGTTTACCACACCGCTGCGCTCGTTGAAGATGCCGCACAGCGCGCCCAGGGCGATGGGCGTGGCAAGGCCCAGAATGATCGGTCCGATATGTCCACTCGTAAGGACCTGGAACAGGTAAACGAGGAACTGCAGAATATATCCAATGACCGGGAGGTTAAGCAGTGTTTCCATTAGCTCACCTTTTCCCCATATGTCCGGGTGAACGTTTGCATCTCGCTGGTTCCCGGAGCGGCAGCCTTCAGACGGAAGATCTTGCGCACGATCACCTCCGCCGCCAGGAAGATCAGGATGACGCCCTGGATCACGTCGATGATCTCGACCGGTACCCCGGCCTTGATCTGCATCAGCGGAGCCCCGGCGCGCATGGCCCCGAGCAGCAACGCGGACAGCATGATCCCGATCGGGTTTCCCTGGCCAAGCAGGGCGACCGTAATACCGTCAAAGCCAATGCTGGTCCCGAAGACCGCCGGGTAGTATCCCAGGCGCAGAATTTCGATGGCTCCCGCCAGACCGGCGAAGGCGCCACAGAGTGACATGGTCATGATGATCATGCGGCGGGGATTCATGCCGGCATAACGCGCCGCGGTTGGGTTCGCTCCCACCGATCGTATCTCGAAACCCGTAGTCGTCCTCCACAGGAACCAGTAGCTAAGCGGGATGCATAGGAAGGCAAGGAGCACACCGGCATGAAGCGTGGTGGTGCCCAGGCCGACCAGCGTGGCATTCCCTGCCGGGGCAGTCCTGGCAAAAGTGAAACCAGGAGCCCGGAAAAGATCAGTCACCAGGCCGGAAATTGTCAACTGGATCAAAGCGTTAAGCATGATCGTCGTGACCACCTCGTGAGCACCCGTATAGGCCTTGAGTGCGCCGGGAATGAAACCGGCAAGGGCGCCTCCCAGAATTCCCGCCAGCATGGCAACCGGGATCGCGACCCACATGGGCGCGCCCGCCATCCTGGCTCCGAACAGCGCCGCAGCAAAACCACCGAGCAGGACCTGGCCACTGGCACCAATATTGAACAGGCCGGCTTTTAAGCCAACGCCCACGGCCAGGCCCGTCAGCATCAGGGGTGCCGCCGCCACTAACGTGTTGGAAATTCCCCGCAGACTGCCAAATGCTCCCTGGAGCAGGGCACCATAGGCGACCAAGGGCAGCCCCCAGTCAAGTTGTTTGTCCGGACCGACCAGGCCTGAGAGGATAATGAGAATGGAGGCTACTATCAGGGCAAGCAGGATCGAAAGGGCAGGGACAAGTAACTTGTTTGCGTAGGATCTGAGACGGTTTTTCATGATGTGACTCCTCCCCCGGATGTATTCGGAGTTGCTTCGGATCCACCGGACGATCGCGAACCCTCTGTTTGCACCCGGCCTCCGGTTGCCATCAGCAGACCGACTTCCTCCTTATTGGCGGTCGGTCCATCTATGATGGCTACGATTTCACCGCGATACATGACCGCGATACGATCGGAGAGCTCCAGGATTTCGTCCAGCTCAGCAGAAACAAGCAGGATGGCTGTGCCTGCAATTCGCTTGCGGATTGCCTGTTTGTGGATGAACTCGATGCTGCCAACGTCAAGTCCCCGTGTTGGCTGGTCCAGCACCAGCAGCTTCAGCTCCCGGCTGAATTCGCGTGCCACGATCACCTTCTGCTGGTTCCCACCCGAAAGAGTGGCAGCCGCTACAGATGCAGAAGGCGTCCGGACGTCGAATTCCTTGATCATTTTCTTCGCCCAATCTTCGATGGCAGCGTCATTCCTCTGGATGCCGCGGGCGAAGGGAGGGTTGTAATATTGGGTCAGCACCAGATTGTCGGTCAGGGGGAAGCCCATCACAAGACCATACTTTTGGCGGTCACCCGGGACGTATCCCAGGCCGTGCTCGCGTCGCTGGCGGACGTTCCAATTGGTGATGTTCTCCCCGGCCAGCTGGATCGTGCCGTCGTTTACACGCCGAAGCCCGGTGATCGATTCGACCAGCTCGTCCTGCCCGTTCCCGGCCACACCGGCAATTCCCAGGATCTCGCCAGCCCGAACGTTGAAGCTCACCCCCCGGATGGCATCCTGGCCGCGCTCCTGCTGGACTCTGAGATTTTCAACCGTCAGCACCGGTTCTTTCGGGTCGGATTTACCGCGATCGACGGCGAGCATGACGCGGCGACCGACCATGAGCTCGGCCAGGTCATCCTCGTTGGTCTGCGAAGGGATCCGTGAGCCCACCACTTGTCCGCGCCGGATGACGGTGATCCGGTCGGCAATTTCCAGCACTTCGTAAAGTTTATGGCTGATGAAGATAATGCTATGACCTTCGGCGGCGAGACGGCGTAATACTGCAAAGATTTCCACAGTCTCCTGCGGAGTGAGAACGGCGGTCGGCTCATCGAGAACAAGGATTCGCGCCTGTCGGTAGAGGGCCTTGAGGATCTCCACCCGCTGCTGCCAGCCAACGGACAGACTCTCCACCTTGGCATCCGGATCGATCTCGAAGCCAAACCGCTTGCCCAGCTCGATGATCCGTTTGCGGGCTTCGCGCCGGTCGATGAAGATCGGGTTGGCCATCGTCTCGGTGCCGAGCAGGATATTCTCTGCCACCGTCAACACCGGGATCAGCATGAAGTGCTGGTGGACCATGCCGATGCCGCGGGCGATCGCATCCGCGGGGTCGGCAATCTGTACCGGCTGCCCATCGAGCAGGACCTCGCCTTCATCCGGGCGGGACAGCCCATAGAGGATGTTCATGAGCGTCGACTTGCCCGCGCCATTCTCGCCAAGAAGGGCATGGATCTCTCCAGCTTTCACATCCAGATCGATATGGTCATTGGCAACGACACCCGGGAAGCGCTTGGTGATTCCCCTCATCTCAAGCCGTGGAGGTGGAGATTGTTCGATGCTCATGTACAGATCCTTTGTAAACTTGTTTTATAAGAACAAGAGGCGGCCGGCCAAGCCGGCCGCCTCGAGTTGAAGACGG
>JBLMZU010000734.1:0-4685 GCA_050258995.1 Bacteroidota bacterium | reverse complement strand
AGCCTATTCTCGTAGGAGTTCGTGCGTTCGAATCCCATCCCTCGCACTAATTTTTATCGATTAATTTTTTTAGTCACTTTTTGCTAATTATTCTAATTCAATTGCTTTTTATGGAGTTGAGATAGAGAGCATGTAAAAGATGCTGTACTTAAGATCCTCTTTGATTGAACGTCTCTGGAAACGGCGTCCGATCCTGGTCAGTTTGTGTGATAAGGCCGCTTTAATCTGTCGCCAGCGAGTGGAGAAATCGTCGTCATCAAGGTAATATCCGGATACAGTACAGGTGGTCAGACAATATCACGACAGCCTCCATCGTAAATGTATAGGCAGCCATGATCTCACCGAAAGCAGTTTGTAATCCTTGAGTGTTTTCGGTCAACAGCCGACTTCGGCACTCCGCCATCCATTAATGGGTTTCGCTGCGCTCTACCCATCCTACGAGTGCTATTTCGTTCAATCACTTGAACGCCGCATCTACATCAGCAGCTGGAGCGACGATCGCCCCGCTGGCGAAGTAGTGGAACCCGCTTTCGGGTCCCACAGCCCACTTCTCAATATCGGTCGTTTCTATCAAATCGATATCGGTGGCTTCTTTCTCCCAATGTACTTCAATGACCTTGCCATAGGTGATAAAAGCCATGTGGGTTGCTCCATGGGCACTTAGAACGCCAAATGGTAACTTTTTGAGCTTGTCGAGCTGCGTGGTATCCTTCTTGGTCTTGCTCGCTTCTCCATGGCCGGCCTTGGGCGCTTCTGGCGCATAATTGGTCACCAAGTAATCAATCGACACACTCGGCCTCCCTTTCTCTTTGTAAATACCTTTTTTCTTTGCGATACCGAAGGCCCAGCCGGCTTCATCGCCCGTGATGCCGCGGCCGGTAAGCTCTTCGCTGGGTATTTTGTAAGCGGGATCGGGGGCCCAGAAGATGCCCTTCCAGCCGAACTCGGACTGGAGAGCAGCCTGAATGTCCTCACCCTCTATATCAGATAGTTTCTTGCCGTGAGACATGATGTTCTTATTAATCTTCTTCTCCAGCTTATCCCAGTCAGCACCACGGCCTTGTTGCATGAATACGTTTTCGAGGACAATTAACACGCTGTTGGTGCATCCAACCACTTTTGCACCGGCGGGCTGGATTGGGCAATGGCTGCCTACGTAGGGGCCAGTTCCAGTCTCAAGTACTCCGAGACGCTGATTCACATCCATAAGTTCTGCGGAGGCGCTGGCAACCTCACCAAACGTCTTACCCGAACCTGCTCTGGTAATGGCCTCAAGAGCGGTTTTCCTGGCTTCAAGAACCGCAATGTCTGGAGGTTTCCCCGTAGGTTTCGATGTCCAGATGTAGAAGCTACGATCAGCGTAGGCGATAGGCCGGTTTGTGCTGTCATACCCGATGCATCTCAGAATGTGTCTTCCCTCCGTCAGGCCCGTAACTGGAATCGCAAAGAGCGGGAAAGATGCCAGACTACCTCTTGGAACTGGGTTAATGCCAGAAGATGAGAGTTCATGGTCCGATGGGTCGTATAATTTCGAAGAGTAAGCCTTGATATTGGGATCATTGAATTTAACAAAGGCTACTTTGGCCATTGAGATCAATCGTTGAAAATCTGTATCCGCCCTAATGTCGGGTATCGCAAAGACATCGACCTTACTACGATCAAACGGTACATCATTATCTCCCATTGCCGGTGCCGCAGGGGTGCGCTGAATAGTGCCAAATCTGATTCCATTTGGATATGATTGTTGCATGACATGCGTCAACTCATGGGCGATTATTCGACGTCCCTGGTGCGTCTCCGGTGCAAACATGCCCGCACCAAACACAACGTCATGACCCATGGTGTATACTTTGGCATTCATATCCCGCGCCGATTGCTCGGCAGCCACGCCTGAATGCACCCTCACCCTGCTAAAATCATGCCCAAATCTCGGTTCCATGTAGGCGCGGGTAGCCGGGTCAAGCGGGATCCCGGGGGAGGATAGGACTTCATGTACAATGGGCGGTATAGTAGGTTGATTGCGTTGGATATCTTTCTCAGGATAACTACCTGCACTTTGAATAGATGACCCCTCTTGCCGTGAATTATCCGGAGACTGCGAGACAGGTGCAGGGCTAGGCATCTGCATTACCTGTTCCGCTACTCTATCAGCTTCCTGCTCGTATATATCCCCGGGCTGGTTGATTATGAGTTTTGGCTGAATCACTTCCCTGCACCGAGGACATCCCCCGCCGCAGGGACAGGAGGGCTTGTGCTGGATTGATAGGTTAACATCGCTGCAGAATAAGGAAGAAGCTGGTGGTTTTTCAGTATAGTGGCGACTATTAGTACCTATCTGACGTTTATGATTTTTAGAGACCTTTTGTGAAATTGTTTTCATAAATAACCCCGATCAATATTGTATGATTTCTTTTCATGGTCATAACGGGGGTATGTAGAAGCACGCGTTTTTACCATGAGCGGCTGGCTGAAGGAACGCAATACACCCCACGAATGCATTATGATGGCTTCATTACCAGGTGATGGCACTTCGAAGTCCCAGCATGAAGAAAGGATTATCCTTTTGGCTCTCGGAAAAGATCTTGACGGTGCTGCCAGTCAACCCGATGTCTACTTTCGGTCCTACATAACCTAACGTCAGCGTGCCGGCTAAGGTGGGAAGGAATTTCTCCTTTTCCGGGTCGGGCACTCCCGATGTGAAATAGGTTCCGCCGGCGCGCACATCCGCGCGAATACCAAAACCGCCTTTTGATCTATTGGTGGAATAATCGAGCCCCACGAGGGCTCCTGCCAGGAACGCGTGCTGTGATTCTATATCTGCCCTCGCTAAAAGCGATGCATATCCGCCCACTAGCAGACGCAGGTGACGTTTTTTGTCCAATGGAATGCCAGATGCAAGGTCGATCGTATACAGCAATGCAAACTTTCCTCCTTTTGATCCAAAGCTGAAGTCGAATCCGGTGACGATGTCGATGACGATAGGACGTGGTTGCGCCACAAGTTCGAACGTGCAGTCGGGGAAGCGTCGTCCCAACCAGGCTGTCATGAACGAAAAATGTCTCGGATGCATGACCGCGCGTCGGCCGAAAGCGGTGTGGGATGCCATTACAGACCAGTCACTCTCATTGATCTTATTTTCTGGACGAGGAGGATCGCCGGGCTCGTTTGTGTATTCGTCGGGTAAACCGAGAACAACATGACCCATTTCGTGCCAGAGCGTACCGTTTGAAACTCCACCGAGCAACGCGGTAAACCAATTATCTCCGCCTTCGAAGATCTGCCCTGCGTTTGCCCTTCCGGTACCTTTGCGAAGTTCTACAGTATCCGCATCAGTAGAACTGCCCTCACGTGCCACGACATTGATCATGATGGTCTTCCCGCGGCAGACATCGCAGGAAGGATTTTCTCCAACTTTGATCTTCATCCAGCCGTTCAGTTTGTCGTTGGCGACTTCGAGGATTCTGTTTTTCAGATTGATGAAACGGTCATCGCTCAATTGCGCAGCCTTATCCTTCGGCTTGATGAAGTTGATCTCCATTGTGGATGTCAGTGAGCACTTGGAACTATCGAATTCCAGAAGGATAGGCTTGGGTGCGGCATATGCGGGAGAGTCTGTCCTCTGGATCCGCTCACTGACGATACTTCCTTTTTGAGTGCGTGTTAAGGGTACATCTGTGCCAATCTGCCCGGGCCAAGGTGTGAAGTCATCGCGACGGATAATGTTTGGCTGTGCAGGTTGGATTCGTGGGACAGGCAGATCCTGCATGATGCTTTCCGCAGCTCGATTCGCCTGCTTTTCAGCGCTATCATCCGGTGATCCGACCTGCAGACTGGCCTGAAGCCCGTTTGCCTGTCCGTCCTGCTGGACTACATGAGTAAGTTCATGCGCTAGCAAACGCTGACCCGTGGGAGCAGTCGGTAAGAAGCGACCCTTATTAAAAACAATTTTTTGTCCTGCTGTGTAAGCCAGCGCATTGACGGCTTGTGCCGACTCCGCCGCCTTCTCATCCGTATGCACCCTAACCTGGCTGAAATCATGCCCAAACCTTGGTTCCATAATAGCACGTGTTGCAAAATCGAGAGGTTGACCTGGCGAGCGCAATACTTCCTGTACGATAGGCGGCACATCTTGCTCTTGGTTTAGCGATGTATGTCCGAAAGTCTTTTTTGTTTGCAAAACCTTTTTATCATTTTCATCGCATCTAGGACATCCGCCGCCGCAGGGACAGGAGGGCTTGCGCTGGATTGATGTGTTATTATTGCTGGAGAATGAGGAAGAGGTCGGTGATCTTTCAGCGGAGCGGCGACTATTTATATTAATTTCGTGCTTCTGATTTTCAGAAACCTTTTGTAAAGCTGCTTTCATAAACCATCTCGCTACATCATTATGTCTGTGTTTTTCTCTTTCAAGGTGCAGAGGCGCTTTCCAGTTGCAGCTCTTTAACAATTGCACGCTCATTATCATGCCAGATACTCCGCTTCTCTTTGATTGAGCGGCTTTGGTAACGGCGTCCGGTCCTGGGCAGTTGGCGTGAAAAGGCCGCTTTGATCTGTCGCCAGCGGGTGGAGAAATCGTCATCATCCCCGGTCAATGTCCAGATACAGTGTAATTGGTCAGGCAATATCACGACAGACTCCATCGTAAACGGGTGGGCTTGACATCGCGGAAAGCAGTTTGTAATCCT
>JBLMZU010000733.1:0-5785 GCA_050258995.1 Bacteroidota bacterium | reverse complement strand
GTCTGGTATATTTCCGGCCTCTTTTTGGATCTGATCGATGAGATCAGTCTGGAGCAGGCTGTCGCCTGGAGCGATGAGTCACCGCCCATCCAGGGCGAGATCGTGCCTCCTCACCAGCGGATGGTTAACCTGATCTTCGGCCTGGGGATTTTCCTTGTCATCCTGACCACCATGTCACGCATGAACTTGCGTACCATTGTTGCCAGCTCGGGTCCCCTGCCTCACGTGGAATTCATCAGGTTTTCCGGAGCAGAAACCGGTGCCCTGTTCTATTTTGTCTTCGGACTTGCATTGCTCAGCCTAAGCCGGTTGATGTCCCTGCAAACCCATTGGAATCGACAGAGGATTCCCGTTTCCTCCCGGCACATGGCAAGACAGTGGGGCATGTATAGCCTGCTCTTTCTTTTGATCCTGGTACTCATTGTCGGTCTCCTGCCATCGGGTGACAGCCTGGGCTTTTTCTCGGTAGTAGGGACATTGTTTGGCTTTCTGTTTATGGTGCTTTTGTTTGTAACGCAGCTCATCGTTGGTCTTATTTTCCTCCTGTTGAGCCTTCCTTTTCTCCTCTTCGGCAAGCCTTCTCCAGCGCTCCCAAATTCTCCGCCACCGGGCATGCCGGTGTTTCCAACGCAGCCCTTATCACCCACCCCTGTTAATGAGACCTGGGTGCTGATCCGCTCCCTGCTCTTATGGGGACTGCTGATCGTCCTCGTTGTTTTTGCCCTGGTCCAATTTGTGAGGCAGCATAAGACAATCCTGCCTGCGTTGCGCAGATCTCGCCTTGCCAGTTGGCTGATCCTGGCCTGGCAGTGGCTGCATACAAATGTCAATGAAACCGGTGGAAGACTATCACGCCTGCTGGCGGATGGATGGCAGAACA
Organism: Bacteroidota bacterium; assembly: GCA_050258995.1. GTDB lineage: Bacteria > Chloroflexota > Anaerolineae > Anaerolineales > Villigracilaceae > Defluviilinea. The sequence goes on along the minus strand of JBLMZU010000733.1, from coordinate 4,905 downwards.
TGCTTTCGCGCCGGGAGGGAAAACGGACCCTGCCGCCCCTGCGCCTGATCAGTTTACGATCGCTCGATCCACGCCGGCGCGTTTTCTTCTTCTATCATGCCATGGTCCGTCGCGGTGGGGAATTGGATGTAGCCCGCAAGCCGTCGCAAACACCGTCGGAATATGCGGCAACATTCGGGCAGGCGGTCCCCTCTGCCGGCGAGGATGTTGATTCGATGACCGAGGCTTTTATCCGGGCACGCTACAGCCTGCAGGAGATCCATGCCTCTGACTCCGACACTGTCAAGGCAGCCTGGGAGCGCGTCCGGCGCCAGCTACAGGAGAGACGAAAGGCAAAGAAATCGAACAAGTAAGACTCTGCCGGGTACATTCCTGCCCGTGCGGATTTCCAAGAACAGAGGAAGAAATGAAAAAAACGACACTACTCCATGCAGACCTGTCCCATATCATCGCGACGATGGGCCATCTGGATACGCTGGTGATCGCGGACGCCGGTCTTCCCATCCCGATGGAAACGGTCAGAATCGACCTGGCGCTGACCCAGGGTGTCCCCGGAGCAGCGCAGACGTTGAAAGTCGTCCTCGATGAACTGAAGGTGGAAAAGGTAATCCTTGCCGAGGAAGTAAAAGACCGCAATCCCAGCTTCCTGGACGCTGTAAGGGATCTGCTTCCCGATATCCCCGTCCAGTTTGTGCCTCATACAGACTTCAAGAGGCGAACCGCTTCCGCGCGCGCCGTGGTGCGCACAGGTGAGTTTTCTCCCTACGCCAATGTGATCCTGGTGTCAGGGGTTGTATTCTAGGGATACTCGATTCTCCAGCATCAGATCCAGCATCGCCCGGTCAACTTTATAGCCAGAGATCCACTCCAGCCGGGCATCCGCGCGCCCGTGATCGATGATCCCAAACGGACCCTTGAAATTCCAGAGGGCATATCCCCAGCCAAGCTCCTGATAAACACTCAGCAGGTCGCTCAGCCAGCGGATGGCGATCTCGTTGGGCGTGCGGTTAAAACAGCCAAATTCGCCAATGTGAATCCTTGTGCCCTTCTTTTCCACTTCGAGCCATGGACCGTATGCTTTTTTCAGCGCAGTATGGTCCCAGGTACGTCCCTGCCATCGCAGACCCGGGTATTGGGGAGCAGGAGCCTGGATATGTTCGGCCCACCAGCTGGCCTGGTGATGGCTGACGGGCATTGGGTGATAGCCGCGTCCGCTATGAATGATAGGGAGGTCCGCCAGTTCCGGCATGGCAAAATATCCGCCTCCCAGTCCATCGATGGTGATCTCGCGCCGCGAGTCAATTGCCTGGATGGCAGCCGCCGTGCGTCGAATCAACGCTGCATGATTCTTGCGTGTCATGCCAGATTCGCCCGGGTTAGGCGGCTCGTTGAGAAGATCGAAACTTAGGAACTGGCTGGTTACATTCCTGTAGCGGCATGCGAACGTCTCCCATAAAAAGACAAATGCATCCTGGGCAATCCTGTCTTTCCAGAGGTTGTGTCGCTCCAGGTCGTTGCGGTTGGTGCAAAAACCTGGCGCACGGTGCAAATTCAAGCATAAATGAATGCCGCGTGATTTGCACGCTTCCACATACTGATCGATGCAGCTGAAGATGGATTGGTCCGGATGCAGGTAATCGAAATCACTGGTCCAGAAACGGTAATCCAGGGGAATGCGTGCAAAATTAAACCCGAACGCCGCCAGGAAGTCCAGCGCTTTTTCATCAGCAGGTTCGGGCTGTTGTTCCGGTTTCCAGGTGCACATCCACTGGAAATTAAAGCCGTAATGATTATTAGCGGGCAATGGGAAGCTCCACACTCATTCAAGCTGAATGAGCGATCCATAATTTGGAAATGACCAGTGTTTTATTTAGCTGCATGGCAGATCACTGGTGTCGAGATCGATCCGTTCCCCGCATTTTAGAAGTCTGTAATCCTGCCCGATCTTTTCGGCCGCTTGCACGAACCTTTCCGGTGAAACTGTGTTGAACTCGAACATTTCATAGTGACAGGGAATGACCATGCCTGCATTGATTTCCTTTGCCAGGTGCGCGGCTTCCTCGCCTGAAAAGTTGCCTGCCACGCCGCGGGCGGGATCGCGGCCGTTGATGGGGAGCAGCGCGATATCGATCTTCCACTTGTGCAAGCGTTCAGCCAGGCCCTCATAGGGAACACAATCACCGCTGTGGTAAATCGTCTTGTTGCCGGCTTTGACGATCAGCCCAATAAATCGATGATCGCCATGCTCGTCCTGTTCAAGGGCTTCGTGTGCCGATGGGATCGCTTCGAAGGAAAATGGGCCGACGATGAGCGGCGCCTCGTCGACGCGGATGGGGGTCAACCGTTCGTGAGGGACTTGCAGCCGCTCGGCCGCGAAACGAAGGTTGGCGCGCGGGACGATCACCGTCAGCTTTGGATTCGCCTCCCATAACGGGATCAGCGTCTCCCCGTCGAGATGATCCGTATGATTGTGGGAGGAGGTGACCACTTCCACAAAATCCAGTCGTTCGGGCGCAATGACTCGTTCCGTCATCCGCACATGCGGCTTGTTCGTGCCCGCGTATTTCTTTGTCAGTGAATCCGAAAGATAGGGATCGATCAAAAGGTGATGTCCCTGCCACTGAACCAGGAATCCGCTCTGGCCCAGCCACCACAGATGCAATTGAACTGGATTATTCTTTGCGCGGACCACATCTTCCAGGAACGCGCTGTCCTGTAAAACCGACTGGATCATAGTCCGAGCTCTTCCTTGACCATCCTTACACCCTTGACCATGTTTTTCAGTTTGAGCCGTGAAGCCCAGCGGGCAGTTTGACTCAGACCGCAATCGGGCGCAAAGGAAAGCCGGTCGGGCGGCGCATATTTCAGGCAGTGACGCACACGGCTGGCGATGTCTTCCGGGGTCTCGATGTAATAGGATTTCACATCCACGATCCCGACCGCCACGTCCCGTACCTTGGCGATCTCTTCGATCATTTCGATCTCTGAGAACTCGCGGCTTGCCATCTCCAGGTGGATCTCGTCCACCTGCATATCCAGAAAATCAGGGAACATCGGCGCATAGCGGCGCGGGCCGACTGCCCGGGCCTTGTAATTGCCAAAACACAAATGCGTGGAAAGATGGGTTTTACCAACCACAGGCGCGACCGTGCGGTTGAAGATATCCACGAAGCGTCTTGTGTCCTCCTTGTAGGCATAACAGCTCATGGACGGCTCGTCCACCGTGATCTCGCGGCAGCCGGCCTCGACCAATGCTTTGAGCTCGGCGCGCACGATCGGAAGCAGCGCCTCGGTGATGGCATAGCGGTCCGGATACTGTTTGTTGGGATGTAGCCTGCCGCTGAGCGTATAGGGACCTGGCACACTGGCCTTCAATGTGGGTCCTTTTGGCGCAAGCCGCACCAGCCGTTGATATTCCTCCACAACACCCAGGCCGCGCGGCGTCGTCAGCTCGGCGGTGATGTCGTGTTTGCCGCGCTGGTCATGGGCTGGCGGACCGAACACACGCAGCGGCTTTTCATTTGAGTCAATGCCCTGCAGATATCCATAGAATGACAGGTTGAAATCGAGCCGGGATTGCTCTCCATCGGTAATGACATCCAGGCCGGCTTCCACCTGGTCGTGGATGGCGACGATGACCGCGTCATCCTGCAGCTCGCTGAATTCACTGGTTCCAAACTGGTCCAGGTGCTGGCTGGCAAACTCAAGCCAGGAAGGGAAGGGATAACTTCCGATCACGGTGGTGCGCAATGGCTGCTCTTTCATGGTTGCTTCCTCCTCACTTGTTTGACAATATCGCTGGCTTCTTGTGCCATGCGTGTGATTTGATCGAACTGCCTGCCGGCGATCATTTGCCGTCTGGCCATCCACGACCCGCCGACGGCATGGATCTTTTCCATCTGCAGATACTCGGCCAGGTTCGAAAGATGGATGCCTCCGGTAGGGATAAACCGCAGCTGCGGGAACGGGTCGGACATGGCCTTGATGGCTTTGAGTCCGCCCATTGTTTCGGCGGGGAAGAATTTCAGGACATTGAGACCTAGGCTTATCCCGCGGATCATTTCGGATGGCGTGACCGCGCCTGGCAAAACGGGGATCTGGTGGAGTTGTGCCCATACGACGACTTCCTCCACCATTCCGGGCGAGACGAGAAACTGCGCACCCGCATCCCGCGCCGCCTCTGCCTGCTCCCGGTTAAGGACCGTTCCTGCCCCGAGGAGGACTCCCGGCAAAGCGCGTCCGATTTCGCGGATTGAGTCGAGCGCCGCTTCTGTACGGAGTGTCACTTCGGCAATGGACAGCCCACCCCCCAGCAATGAATTGGCTAGCGGAACCGCCTCCTCCGCCCGGTCGATTTCCAGGACAGGGATGATGCCGATTTTGTAGAATTCGTCAAAGATCGGATCGTTCATGACTGTTTCATCTCACCGTCCATCCGCCATCGACCGTCAGGACAGCGCCGGTGACGAAGGCTGACTCATCTGATGCCAGATAGAGCGCGGCCTGGGCCACATCCTGGGGTCCGCCGAAATCGCCGGTGAGCGGCTGGAGCTGGGGCAGGCGGGCGCGGATATGGTCACTCTCCTGGGCGCGCTGACTCATCGGGGTCGCGATCAGGCCCGGGCAGATCACATTGGCCCGAATGCCGCGCGGACCATAAAAGGATGCGATCGAGCGCGTCAGGCTGATTACCGCTCCCTTGCTGGTTGCATAGGCGTGGGTGGCGAAGTCTTCATCCCCGCCGACCATGCCCAAAACGGAGGCGACATTTACGATGACCCCCCTTCCGCTCAACAACATCGACTGCAAGGCAAACTTGCAACAATAAAAAACACTGTCGAGATTCAGCGCCAAAGTCTTCTTCCAGCCCTCCAAAGTACATGTATCGGTCGGTCCGTCTCCCCA
>JBLMZU010000732.1:0-18379 GCA_050258995.1 Bacteroidota bacterium | reverse complement strand
GAGCCGGGCTTCTACTCCGGAATGATGCTCAGCCAGTACACCGCGGACCACCTGATCGTGGAGCAGAAGATCCTTTCGGCGCCGGCCAGCATCCAGTCCATCCCGGCCGCTGCGGACCAGGAGGACTTCGTCTCGATGGGCATGAACACGGCCATCAAGAACGCTCAGATCATCGACAACGCCTATGGCGTGCTCGGCATCGAGTTTATGGCCGCCGCCCAGGCCCTGGACTTCCGTGAGTTCCATCCCGGCAAAGGCACAGCCTGCGCCCGCGAAGTCATCCGCAAGCACGTCGAGCACCTGCACGTCGACCGGCCGCTGTATAACGATCACAATACGATGAAGGCGCTGGTGAAGAGCGGCGAGATCTTGAGAGAGGTGGAAGCGGTGGTAGGGGAGTTGAACTGAGAATGACCGAGGACGGAGGACGGTAGACCATGGCACGGTCCCCTGTCCTCCATCCTAAAATGGAGCCAACAATGATCCTCAACGAAATCAAATTCCATTCTGAAATATTGGACCTGCGCAATACGATGTACGTCCTGCTCCCGCAGCGGACGATGGCGGAGAGGCACGGCAGGCGTGCCCCGAAGTATCGCGTGTTGTATTTGCTGCACGGTCACTCCGACGACCACACGGCCTGGCAGCGCTGGACATCGATCGAACGCTATGTGGAAGGGCTGAACCTGGCGGTCGTCATGCCGGCAGCCCACTTGAGCTTTTATACCGACATGGCGCATGGTCCACGGTACGGACAGTTCATCAGCGAGGAAGTGCCGGCGGTGGTGCACGACCTGTTCCCGCTTTCTTCGAAGCGGGAGGATACGTTTATCGCCGGGCTGTCCATGGGCGGATATGGTGCTTTCAAGATGGCGCTCTCCTATCCCGACCGGTATGCCGCGGCAGCCTCGCTGTCCGGCGCATTGGACGTCCGGGAAACGGTGAAGGGGCATAACAATCCCGGGGACAAGGCCTGGCTGGCGGAGATGCGCAATGTGTTCGGCGATCCGGATCAGGTGGCGGGCAGCCGGCATGACCTGTTCACGCTGGCTAAAAAAGTATCCAAAGTGCCGGTCAAGCCGCGGCTGTACCAGTGCTGCGGCACCGAGGACTTTCTCTACGCTGACAACGTCCGCTTCCGGGACGCAGTGCGCAAGCTGCCATTTGATTACACTTATGAAGAAGGGCCCGGCGAGCACACCTGGGCCTTCTGGGACAGGATGATCCAGAACGTGCTGGCGTGGATGATTCCATAGATTCTGTCGTTGCGAGGAGCCCGTAGGGCGACGAAGCAATCTCCTGGAATTTGCTATACACTCGTTCGGGGAGATTGCTTTGTCGGGCTGCCGCCCTCCTCGCAAAGACATTGGGTTGTGGTCACCTGGACGCCCATCTTTTGCATCTCATCAAACAGAAGCTCCGGCTCGGCCAGGTGTCCCATCATGTGCAGGCCGGGCTTGCGGACCCGTTCGTACTGCTTCAAGAAAGCGACCACGGGAATGGCGGTCAGCTCGTAGCCATCCTCGTGCTCGATCCGGGCCTGGACCCGGGCCAGGCTGCCGTTCAATTGGCCCTCGGCCTCCACTTGGAGCACCACCCGGTAGGGCGGCTTCGACAGGTTGACTCCCCACCACATCAGCTTTCCCAGTGGGCGGATGCCGCGTTTGGGTGCGATCTTGAGTCCCACCATGATAATCGGGGTCAGGATCAGGTCGGTCAGCGGGTTCCAGCCGGCGATGTAAAAGCCGGTGTCTTTCAGCGTGGGGTACATTTCCGGGAGGCAGCGCAACTCCTCGAAGAACATCGAATAGCAGGTCTTGAGGCCGATCCCTTCGCCGAAGTCGAGTTTACGCATATCCCAGCTGCCGGGCTTGGTCCAGGCCCCGTCCCTGTAGACCTGCGCCTGGTAATGGACAAAGCCTTCCATCAGCTCGTCCACGGCCTCGGTGTACTGCAGGTTGCCCATGTTCAGGTACCCGGCGGTACGGGCGGATTCGATGCAGTCCAGCTTCGAAGCGGCGTAGCGGATCATGGCCGACGGCAGGCCGGGGTGATAGCCTGCCTCCGTGACGAAGCACAGGTTCTTTTCGAGCATTTCCCTTTCATGGGCGCGCAAGACATCCAGCTTAAGATCTGCATACTGTATGTCAAGATAATCCACCCTGGCATCCAGCGCGGCACGGACGACCGTCTCCGTGTGGTGTGTCGTTGGCGCGGCGACCAGCATCAGGTCCACGCCTTGTAGCGCCTGCCGCGAGGAGGTGGGCTCGGTTGCATCCACCTGTCGTGCAGTCACGCGATCATTTTGGAGGGAATCCGCAAAGGCCTTTGCCCGGTCGATGTGCCGTCCCCCAACCACAATCTGATGATCGGTCTCAGCCAGCAGATGCTTTGTGAGCGGCTTCCCGGTCGCGCCGTAACCGCCAAGGATGAGAATGGTGTTCATTGGCTCTCCGCTTATCACACGTGTGGATGTGTGTATGATCTACCCGGATCTGAAGGTCTGTATTCCAACACAGGGAAATAGTGCCTCACTTTGTAGTATAGTAAGTAGCGGAGCGGAGTCAAGTGGATGAAGTCATCTGCTCCTCACAACGTTGCCTTATGCCGGGAGAGCCAGGGATGCATCAAAATCATTTTGTTATGAAGCGAGTGTTCCTGCTCTCTTTTCTTCTGTTGGCCATTTGCACCTCCTGCAGCGTGCCTGCTCAATTTCCTCCCCAACCCACGGAGACCTCCATGCCCCCCACCCTCACGCAACCCGAAGCTACTGTAACACCAGACACACAGATCGTACTCCAGCGCGGCGTCAACCTGGGCAATATGCTCGAAGCGCCGAACGAAGGCGAATGGGGCCTGACCGTCCAGGAGGAATATTTTGACCTGATCAAGGATGCCGGCTTTGACTTCGTCCGCCTGCCGGTTCGCTGGAGCGCTCATGCTGCCCAGGAACCGCCGTATACGATCGATCCGGCTTTTTTCAATCGCATCGACCAGATCGTCAACTGGGCACTGGACCGGGACCTGGCCATCATCGTGAATCTGCATCACTATGAAGAGATCATGCAGGGTCCGCAGGGGAACAGGGATCGCTATCTGGCCCTCTGGCGCCAGCTGGGCGAGCATTACAAGGATGCTCCGCCCGGTGTCCTATTTGAGCTGCTGAACGAGCCGTTTGACCAGCTTAGTGCGCCCTTGTGGAACGAATACCTGGCCGGGTCGCTGGCGATTGTCCGTGAGACCAACCCGGAGCGGGATGTGATCGTGGGGCCGGTCGGCTGGAATGCCTATGACCAGCTTCCCACACTTGAAATTCCCGGCGATGAGCACCTGATCGTCACCTTTCATTACTACCTGCCCTTCCATTTCACGCACCAGGGAGCGGAGTGGGTGGACGGCTCCCAGGCCTGGATGGGCACGACCTGGGATGCGACCGAGGCGGAAAAGTCGGAGATCGCCAGCCATTTCGATTCTGTCCAACAATGGGCAAGGGAGCATAACGTCCGTGTGCTTCTCGGTGAGTTTGGCGCGTATTCAAAAGCGCCCCGGGACTCGCGCGTACGCTGGACGGAGTTCGTCAGGAGCGAGGCCGAGCGCCACGGGTTTGCCTGGTCGTACTGGGAGTTTGGTTCAGGATTTGGAGCTTACAATCCGGCGACCCGGGCGTGGCGGCAGGATCTGCTCAATGCCTTGATCCCCCCGGGAAATTGAAGATGAACGAGCAGGTCCGAAAGCTAAAAGGCGCGAACATGGACATCGACCTGGCCACCCCCAGGGAGGAGATTCCCTGGGAACAGGATTGCTGTCCATGGAATGAAGCAGAGCTTACCGGTGTGCACCGCTGCGCGGTCAAGAATGTGTCGATCTGCCGATATTTCCGCGGGGTGGAATATCTGGATACCCTGTTGTGTAGTTATCCGGAAGAATGACTTTACGCCTGTCGAAGGTGTTTGGAATGGAGTGGGAATCCTGGTGAGAAATCGTTTGGCAGGTTACTGTCCCAGCCACTGCAATACGCCGGTCCCTGCTGCAACCCCACTGGCCATGCAGGCAGTGATCAGGTAGCCGCCGGTCGGTGCCTCCCAGTCGAGCATCTCGCCGGCGCAAAAGACTCCCGGCATGGACCGCAGCATCAGGGTTTCGTCCAGCGACTCGAATCTCACGCCGCCCGCACTGCTGATCGCTTCATCGAGCGGGCGCGTTGCGATCAAGGGGATGGGCAGGTTCTTGAGGAAGTGAGCCAGGCTTTCCACATTCGAGAAATCCTCCTTCGAGAGAAATTCACGCAGTAAGCCTGCCTTCACGCCTTTGATCCCCACGGTCTTTTCAAGATGACTTGCCATGCTGCGCGAGCCGCGCGGCTTTGATAATTTCCCTGTCAGCCATTCATGCGTTCGGTCCGGGGCAAGATCCAGCAGCAGCAGCGCACGGCCTTTTGCTTCGATCTCATCTCGTAACAGCGCGGAGGCAGCGTAGACCAGGCTCCCTTCCACGCCTTCCTTCGTCACAATAAATTCACCCTGCTGGCGGAATGGGCCAAACGATAAAACAACAGACTTGATCGGATGTCCATCGAACCGTTCCCGGAAATGTTCGCTCCAGGCCACATCGAATCCACAGTTGGAAGGACGCAGCGGCTCGACCTGCGCCCCGGCTTCTCTCAGCCAAGAGGTCCAGGCGCCATCTGAGCCGAGGCGCGCCCAGCTCCCGCCGCCGAGAGCGAGCACAACTGCGCTGGCTGGGATGATCGTCTCTCCATCCGGGGTGTCAAAAGTCATGCTCCAACTGCCGTCCCGGGCCGCGATTCCCCCCTTCCACCTGTGACGTGGATGAAAACTCACGCCTGAAGCATCCAATCGCTTCAGCCACGCCCGCAGCAACGGACTGGCCTTCATGCCCACCGGAAAGACGCGTCTCGAAGTCCCGACAAAGGTATCGATCCCCAGTCCCTGCGCCCAGTCGCGTACCTCCTCAGGACCGAACCTCTTCAGCATGGGCTCGATCTCTGCCCGGCGCTTTCCATAGCGCGAAACAAACTGTTCGAACGGCTCAGCATGCGTGATGTTCAACCCGCTTTTCCCCGCCATCAGGAACTTGCGCCCGAGCGATGGCATGGAATCGTAAAGGTCCACTTTTATCGAGCCCTGCGCGCTGAGGACTTCCGCCGCCATCAGGCCCGCGGGTCCACCGCCGACGATCGCTACCGATTTCTGCATGGTGTGATTATACGGAGGTTCGAGGTGTCTGTGTGGGCCAACGGTCTTTCTAAAAAAAGAGCGGACAACTCAACTGTCCGCTCGCTGCTTTACGGTTCCACGCTTGTGATGCCGCCCAGTGTATTCATCTTCAATGTCCATGTGGTGCCGATGTCGAACTGCTGGTACTCGGATACTGTATCGGGCGAGTAGGTCTTCTCCTGGCCGTCCTGCGTGGAGAAGGTGACCGTCAGATCCGCCGATTTATCGCCTTCTCGCTGGCCGCTGGCAATATTGGGCGTGTCGTACACCGGCTGCAGATCGTTGCCGTCGAGCGTATAGGTCTGGATGGTCGTCCATTGATCCACGGTGTAGGAGCAGTACTGCTGGGTCTCGGTGTGGCATACCTCTTCGACTTTGGAATAGCCGTTCCCCTGGTCGACGGTCTTCTGCTCGCAGACATCCTTGCTCTCGTCGTGACAGGAAACATCGTAGGCATCCGATGGCGGGCTGCCCGGCTGGTTGTTGTAATCCACGGCCTGGATCGCCTGGATCGGCACAGAGGTCTGCCAGTGGACACCGGTCACGGTCGCCTGCACGGATTTGGTCGGAATCGTCAGAAGCCCGGCTATGACCGCAATGGCAATACAGCAGACGGCCAGGAATCCCACGATGCCGCCGATCAACAGCCAGTTGGGTTTGCTTGTCTTCGGTTTCGTACCCGCTCCGGCCGCCGGCACCGCGTAGGCCGCCGACGCCCCTGGCAGCGGCGACCCGCAGTTCGAGCAGACCGTATTGGTGCCTGCGTTCTCATTCCCGCAGTGGGAACACTTCACGACTTTCGGCAGCGGAGGCGGCGCCTGCATGACGCGCCCCGCTTCACGCGCCTTGCCGCCGGTTAAGTCTCCACCGCATTGCGAACAGGTCGCGGCGGCTGCCGGGTTGCGCGTCCCGCAGAACGGGCAGTGGATGTCCGCACCGGCCTCGGCGGCTTTGATCTGCTCCTCGTCGGTGACAAACTTCTGCTCGGACGGGAGCTCGAACTGCACATCCTCCGGCTGGGGTGCGCCGCAGTTTTCACAGAATTTGCTGCTGCCTTTATTGCGCGTGTTACAGTTCGGGCATGTCCATTCGTTTTGGATGTAGCCAAGGGTTCGTCTGCTCGCCATGATGAGTGCTCCTTTACCGGTGCAGAATTATAAAAGATGGCTGCGGGAATTTCATTCCCTTTACGCATTTGTAATTCTGCATCCGGTCAGAATCCATGCCAGGTGATGACTCCCTCAATGCGCCCATCGCAATCCGGTTCCGACCTTGGACTGGGATCCTGCACGTCCAGCCTGCCCCTGCCTGTCGCGGCCAGGAAGACCCCCTGCGACCCGTTGGCCACGTTCAGTGGATCATAGCCCCCTTCGAGCACAAAGACGAGCCTGCCCTTACAATATTCCTCGGCTAGGGAAACCATCCTTTTCGCCAGCATCAGGTAACCGGCTGAGGAGAGGCCGAGGGAGGTGAGAGGGTCGTTCCAGTGGGCGTCAAAGCCGACCGAGACCAGGAGCATCTGCGGCCGAAAGGACTGCATAAAAGGTTCAAAGATGCGATCGGCGATCTGCGCAAAGACCTGGTCGCCGGCAAAGGCGGGCAGCGGTACATTGACCATTCTCTTGCGGGCCTGTGGTGTATCATCGATCCCGCCTGTGCCGGGATAGATCCCCCACTGGTGGGTGGAGAGAAACGCCACACGCTCCTCGTCCTGAAAGGCGGCCTGTGTGCCGTTGCCATGATGGGCATCGTAGTCGATGATCGCCACCCGTTCCATGCCATGCTCCAGGGCATCCCTGGCCGCGATGGCAATGTTGTTGAAGATGCAAAATCCCATGGCATGTTGGGGCTCCGCATGGTGCCCCGGCGGGCGGACGATGGCATAGGCGTTCTGTGCGTCCCCCTGCATAACTGCGCGTACGCAGGAAAGGGCCCCGCCGGTTGCCCGTAAGGCATCCTCATAAGAGGAGCGGCTTATATACGTGGGAGCATAATCGATGATGCCCGGCGCGCTCTCGCGGCAAACCTTTTCGATGGCAGCGACCAGCTTTGGATTGTGGACGAATGCCACCTCTTCCGGCCTGGCAGGCTTTGCCTCGATCTGCTCTGCATCAATGCCGCTCAGGCGCGGCGCAAGAATCTCCAGACGTCCCGGGCGCTCAGGATGATCGGGATACATGTGATGGGGGGAGGGGACAAAGTTATAAACGGTTGTCATAGGGGGATTATATCTTCCGAAAACCGTCCCGAAGGTTTTTCAAAAACCTTCGGGACGGTCCCTGTAAAGGAAACCGCCGCCTCACTAGCATGGGGGGGGCATGCTAATCGCAGACGGCGGTTGGACACCTAAATACCTATAAAGGGGAGGGCAGGTGTCAAGAGCGAATATACAATACTTTACCAGAAATGTCCATATAAAAATTATAGGAATTCCTGAAGAGAAGCAGCCCTTTAAATGGGACATTTGTACTATGCCAACCTTACAGCCGCTTTTCACTATTTTGGTTTTCCCCGTTGAAATAAGTTCAGCCACTCTTCTACTTCACCCGGCGAGAGCTTCCGGTCCTGGCTTGTCTTCGGAGCCGTGGAACGGGCCTCCTTCAACAGGGCGGAAAATGTTTCAGACGAAACGACCTCGGCCTGGGCAGAGCGCGCCTCCGCCTGGACCTGCCGGTCGGAGGTCACGACGGTCCAGTTTTTGGCGCTTTTCCCCATCTTTTGCAGCCGCCTGCGGATGGCTTCGTCGGCGGAACTCCCAAGACGAACGAAATGGGCGGTCACGCTGCCCAGCTTACGGGTCCCGGCGTGAGGCGCAGGCGCTCCATCGAAATAGACCTCCACCGTCTTGCGGCTCAAACGGCAATATTCGTTCAGGATGGCGATCAGCTCGTTCTCATCGTCCATCGAATCCAGCCGCAGACCCAGCTTGGGGATCAGGTTGTGTCCGTCGATCAGGTAGGGCATCCGTACATTGTAACCGGGCCGAAATTTATGTCCAGAGCCTCATTTGCCACCTTAAAGGATATATTTCGTATATGATTTATGGTGCTTATCATTGTGATCTCACCTGTCTGCCTTATAATGAGCGGATAGAAAATCGTTCCCTTCTCATCATTGTCTAATTTAGTAAGCAGGAGACAAAAAATGGCTACGAATCGAAGATCTGTCGTCCAACAAAAGGGCGGTATGCTGCAGGAGCTTATCAAACAGGCCAAGTTGGTCGGCCGCCTGATCGGGGACCGGCGGGTCAATGGTTTGCTTAAATTGATCCCCATTGCTTCGATCATCTATCTGATCTCCCCCGTTGACCTGATCCCGGGTGCGGTGGTCCCGGTGATCGGCGCCCTCGACGATGCGGCCGTCGTCTGGATCGGTACAACTCTCTTTATCGAGCTGTGTCCTCCGGACATTGTCCAGGAGCACAGGGACGCACTGAATGGCATTTCCTCTGCCGATGGAGAAATCATCGATGCGGAAACACGGGATATGAATAGCTGATCCATGAGGCGATCCCTCGTTTTACTGGTGCTCCTCTTACTGGTGGCATGCAGCAACGGACAGGATACCCCGCCTCCCTCTACGTCGGTGCCTGCCTCCGTTACACCGGCGCTTCCTACCCCGGCTGCGAATCCCGGCACTTCTGTGCCTATGGATGTCTCAGCCGCCACGAAACCACCTTCTACTTCAGCGACAGCAGTAACCGCCTTCCCGGATCCGAATGGTTATGACTGGCAGCAAGTGGCATCCGGCCTCCAGCGCCCCGACGATCTGCAGGTGGACGGATCCGCCCGCCTGTTCGTGCTTGAAAAGCCCGGGCGCATTCGCATCATTCAGGATGGGCAATTACTGTCCCAGCCATTCCTCGATATCACCGACCGTGTCGGCAGTCAGGGAAATGAGCAGGGATTGCTGGGACTGGCCTTTCATCCGCAGTACGCACAGAATGGCCGGTTCTTTGTCAATTACACCAATACAAATGGGGATACTGTCATCGCGCGTTATCAAGTCTCGAGCGATCCCAACGTTGCAGACCCGAACAGTGAGGTGAAACTGCTCGGCGTGGACCAGCCCTTCCCGAACCACAACGGCGGCGTCCTGGCGTTTGGCCCGGATGGCTATCTATATGCGGGCCTGGGAGACGGCGGCTCACAGGGCGATCCAAGAGGCAATGCCCAGAATACAAACAGCCTCCTGGGAAAGATCCTTCGCATCGACGTGCATACAGGCGACACATATTCCATCCCTTCCGATAACCCGTTTGGCAATGAGGTCTGGGCCTATGGTCTTCGCAATCCCTGGCGGTTCTCCTTCGACAAGGCGACCGGCGATCTTTATATTGGCGATGTCGGCCAGGACACCTGGGAGGAGATCGACTATCTGCCTGCCGGTTCCCCGGGCGGCACCAATTTTGGCTGGAACCACCGGGAGGGCGCGCACGATTATGCCGGCGGCGGTCCGAGCGGCATGCTGGACCCGATTGCCGAATACAGTCACTCCGAGGGTGGTTGCTCGGTTACAGGTGGATACGTCTACCGCGGTGCCATGCCGGAATGGAACGGGATCTATCTCTACGGCGATTATTGCACCGGGCTGATTTGGGGCCTGATCCACACAGGTGGCACCTGGCAGAAACAACAGCTCTTTGACACGGATTTCACCATTACCTCCTTTGGCCAGGATCAAAACGGCGAGATTTACCTAGTGAGCGATTCTGGCGGCGTGTATAAGCTGGTAAGGAAATAAATTAGGCAAGTATTATCCACAATAGGCGGTTTGTCATCTAGATATATGACGCCTGTCACTGGCAGGCGTCTTTAATTTGTCATACAATGGCGAAGTAATCTGGAGGTGTCAAATGGCAGAAAAAAAGTGGTTTGTGAGCAAGGTCCGTTATTGTGATCATGTAGGACATGAGATCGCTCTTGAGACCCAGGTTGTTCTTCCTTCGGAGTATTTGCCCGAGCAACCGCCACGCATCGTCGCCCACCGCTGTTCCAGTGCCATGGAATGCAACGCAGTGAATAAACCAGCCTGCGCCTGGTGCGGCACGAACCCGGATTACCGTCCTTTATAAACTGAGTGGGCTACGTAACACGCCTGCTTTGTTGAAAACTCTCTCCTCCCTCTGAGTTGGTCTTTGGCTGCCCCGCGAGCGATCGCGGGGTAAGCCGTTAAGGGACGGTTCATGAACCGTCCTTACAAGAACCGCCCCTGCGGTCTTGACATGGCGGTAGTTTTGCAGATAATACAGTTATAAAGCATTGACAGAGGAAAGTACACCGGCAAAGGTTGCCAGAGAGGCGCGTGGCATTGGCTGAGACCCGCGTCCAACCGAAACCGGTCGAAGTTCCCTCCCGAGCTGTAAGGGTGAAGGACGTGATCGGTCACGGTCACGTTTGGTAGTCCGAACCGCAGTCCCAGCGTTACAGGGGAGGCCGATGTTCGTCGGCACGAGTGTCCCGCGAGTCCGGAACGGACCGTGCGGGAAATTTGGGTGGTACCACGGGAATCCTTCCTCCCGTCCCATTGTGGACGGGAGGTTTTTGTTTTGTGGAGAAAAGACCATGGACAATAGATGATGGACCATCTTCCATCTTCCATTGTCAAATCACTGGAGGTATGAATGCTGGATCAATTGAACGAGATCGAAAAGACTGCATTGGATTCATTGGACTCAGTCCATGACCAGGCGGCGCTGGAGGCCTGGCGCGTGGCCAATGTGGGACGCAGCTCGCCGCTGATGCAGGTCTTTGCGGGGCTGGGGAAGCTCTCCAAAGAGGAGCGACCTGCCGTCGGCGCGGCGGCGAACCGGGTCAAGGTGGCGCTCGAGTCGGCGCTGGCGGAACGAACCGAGGCGATCAGGAACGCAGCCCTGGCCAAATCCCTGGAGGAGGAACAGCTCGACGTGACCCTGCCCGGGCGCCAGGTCCACCTGGGGCGGCTGCACCCGTCCACGCAGCAGCTGCGGCGCGTGCTGGATATCCTGGCCGAGATGGGTTTCCAGGTCTACACCTCGCGCGAGGTGGAAACGGATGAGGTCAACTTCCAGTTGCTCAACTTCCCGCCCAACCATCCGGCGCGCGACATGCAGGATACATTTTTTGTGGAAGCGGGCGAGCGCGGCGACAACCCGATCGTGCTGCGTACGCACACTTCCCCGGGACAGATCCATGCGATGAAGGAGTTCGCCGCTATGGACCCGGTTAATCCGCCCCCGATCCGGATCGCCCTGCCCGGGATGTGCTTCCGCTACGAGCAGATCACGGCCCGCTCGGAGATCCAGTTCAACCAGGTGGAGGGCCTCGTGGTGGGGGAGAATATCACTTTCGCCGACCTGAAAGGGACGCTGATCGACTTCGCCCGGCGCATGTTCGGCCAGAACGTACGCACCCGTTTCCGCGCTTCCTATTTCCCATTCACCGAGCCCTCGGCCGAGATGGACGTGGAATGTTTCCTATGCGGCGGCAAGGGCTGTCCGGTCTGCAAGAATTCAGGCTGGCTGGAGGTCCTGGGATCCGGCATGGTCCATCCGATTGTATTGCAGAATGGCGGCTATGATCCGGCCCGCTATTCCGGCTATGCCTGGGGCATGGGCCCGGAGCGCCAACTGATGCTTCGCTACGGCATCAACGACATCCGCTATTTCTGGGGCAATGACCTCAGGTTCCTGGAGCAGTTCTAGAGGCGATGAACCACAAAGGTGCACGAAGGTTTTTTAATACTTTATGACCCTTTGTGTCCTGCGTGGTGAAAGGATTGAAAAATACTATGAAGCTACCAATTTCCTGGTTAAAAGACTACATCGACCTCGACGGTCTATCCGTCGAGGAAATTGCCCGCAAGCTGACACTGGCCGGGCTGGAAGTGGATGAAATCAAATATGCGGGGCTGCCCATGCCTGAGTACCGGGAGGGGGACCGCCACGAGTTCAAGACCAGCGGTATCGGCTGGGACCGCGAGAAGATCGTGGTGGCCGAGATCCGGGAGGTGAACCCGCACCCCAACGCCGACCGGCTGACTCTGCTCGACCTGTATGATGGACAGCAGTCCCAGGTGGTGCTGACCGGCGCGCCGAACATCTTCCATCTGAAGGGTACAGGCAAACTCCCCAAGCCGCTCAAGGTGGCCTATGCCAAGGAAGGCTCGACCCTTTATGACGGTCATGCGGACGGCCTGGTGCTTACAACACTCAAGCGCGCCAAGATCCGCGGTGTGGACTCCTATTCGATGGTTGCCTCCGAGAAAGAGCTGGGCATTTCAGAAGAGCATTCCGGCATTATCCTCCTGGACGATGACGCTCCAGTGGGCATGCCGCTGGCGGATTACATGGGGGATGCCGTCCTGGATATCAGCATCCTGCCGAACATGGCCCGCAACGCCAATGTGCTGGGTGTGGCCCGCGAGCTATCCGCTTTGACGGGCCGTCCCCTTCGGAAGCCGGTGATCGAATACAAGACGGAGGGGCAGCCGGTGAATGAGCTGGTCTCCATCGAGATCAGCGAGCCGGAGCTGAACCCGCGCTTCGTGATCGGCCTGGTCCGGGACGTGGAGATCCAGCCAAGCCCCTACCAGATCCAGCGCCGGCTGCGGCTGGCGGGCATCCGGCCGATCAACAACATTGTGGATGCCACCAACTATGCCATGCTGGATATTGGCGAGCCTCTGCATGCCTTCGACTACGATGTGCTCAAGCACCGCGCCGGGAATAAAAATGTGAAGATCATCACCCGTTCTGCAAAGGAGGGGGAGAAGCTCAAGACACTGGATGGTGTGGACCGCAAGCTGACCACTGCCAACGTGCTGGTGTGCGACGAAAAGGGGCCGCTGTCGCTGGCGGGCGTCATGGGCGGCTCGGAGAGCGAAGTGTACGATGCTTCGGAGGAGGTCCTGGATGCCAAGGGACTTGAGACAGGATCGGGCGTCGGAAAAGCCAGCGTGCGCGGCATCAGCACGACCAACATCTTGCTGGAGGGCGCGGCCTGGAACTTCATCAACATCCGCAAGACGGCCAAGCAGCACAACCTGCCTTCCGAGGCCTCCTTCCGATTCTCACGTGGTGTCCATCCGGCCCTGGCGGAACAGGGCGTGCGGCGAGGCCTGCAGCTCATGGCAGCCTGGTCGGGCGGCAAAGTTGCGCCCGGCCTGGTGGACGAGTATCCGCTCAAGCCGGTCGATCCGACGGTCACAGTCACGACCCGGGATGTCAGGCGCTGGATTGGGATCGATCTGACAGCAGAGAAGATCGCCGAGCTGCTTTCCCACCTCGAGTTCGAGTGTGTGGTGGAAGGCGATTCTGTCCATGCCAAAACGCCGCCGCATCGTCTCGATATCGGCGACGGGATCGTGGGAGTCGCAGATGTCATTGAAGAAGTGGCGCGCAGCTACGGCTATGACAATATCCCCGAGACGCGCATGGCCGATGCCCTCCCGCCTCAGATCGGCAACCCGGTCTTCGAATGGGAGGAACGCGCCCGGGACATCCTGGTCGATCTCGGGCTGCAGGAGGTCGTGACATATCGCCTGACCTCTCCGGAACGGGAAAGCCGCCTGGTCAGCCATGTCGACTATGTGGAACTTGCCAACCCTATTGCGCCGGAACGCCGCGTGATGCGCCGCAGTCTGCTGGCCTCCGTTTTGGAGGTGGCCGAGAAAAATGCGCGGGCTGAAACGATTACCATGTTCGAGATCGGGTCCACTTTCGAGCCGGCCCGAAATGATTTGCCGGACGAACCGCACCGGCTGGCCATCGTCATGACCGGCCTGCGCGAGCCAACCTCCTGGGATGTAAAGTCCTCGCCTGCCATGGATTTCTATGACATGAAGGGACGTATCGAGCTCCTGCTGGGCGAGCTACGTTATAAAAATATTTCCTATGCTGCCACCGACTCGGTCAGCTACCTGCACCCGGGCAAAGCGGCGCAGGTCAGGCTCAATGGACAGGTGGTGGGCGTGTTTGGGGAGCTGCATCCTCTGACAAAGGAAAAGTACGAGTTCGGACCGGCGCCCGTCGTGGTGGCCGAGTTTGACCTGGATGCACTCTACCGCATGGAACCCAGCTATGGTCTCATCCCGGTGGCCGATGTGCCGCCGGTCCTGGAGGACATCGCCGTGATCGTGGACGAGTCGGTGCCGGCCGAGCGCGTCGAAAGTCTCATCAGGCAGACGGGTGGAAGGACCGTCACCCAGGTCCACCTGTTCGACGTCTATCGCGGCGAGCAGATCGGCGTGGGCAAGAAGTCACTTGCCTACAGCCTTACCTATCAGTCTGACAGGACTATGACAGATGCCGAGGCCGCCGCGATCCGCAACAAGATCGTGAAGCGCCTGGAATATGAGGTCGGCGCGAAGCTCAGAAGCTAGCATATTCCCTCAGCGTTATATAAAAAGCGGCAGCCATGACAGCTGCCGCTTTTGTGATCCCATAGTTCCTTACTTTACATTGATGGTGATGCTCATTTTGCAGAAATCGTTATTCCCAACCCGCAGCGTAAAGGTGGTGGTATAGGTGCCGGAGTTCTTGGGGGCCTGCATGTCTGCGCCCAGGCTGGTGCTGTCGCCCGATTTTACATTCGACTGCAGATCGTAGCCCGACACCTTGTTCATCTTTGTCCCACTGTAGTAGACAAAGTCGACGCTGTTGCGATCCCAGGTTTTTTGCCCGGTATTCTTGACACTCCACACGGTATCAAAATCGTTCTGGCCCTTCATCGACGTGCCATTTGCCGGGCTGACGCTCAGGATCTGACAGGCGTAGTTGGAGGAACTGCTACCGCTGCCTCCACTGCCGGAGCCGCCTCCGCTGCTGACGAACGTAAAGGTGGGTATGACCGGCACCGTTGGCGTTGAGAGAACGAAGATCACCGTCGACGTGGCAGTGGGTGATATGGTGGGGCTGGGACGCGTGGGCGTAAACGTGGGTGTGAAGGTCAAAGTTGGCATGGCCGCGACGGTCTGCGTGGATGCCGCGTTGGCCGTCTGTGCGATGATGGTATTGATCTCGTTTGGATCCGCGGTCGGAAAAGATGTAGTCGTGATGGCCGGTCCACATGCCATAACAAATACAAGCGCTGTGAACAGGTACAGGAGCTTTGTTTTACGTGTTGACATATGACCTCTTTCACACCCAAAAAGGATCGGGATGCGGGTTATCCGCTATTTTTCAACAGTGATCGCCGTGTATGGAAAGCACAAGCCGCCTTCGACCATATACACCATGACGTAGTTGCCGGCCTTGTCGGGAGCGACCGCATCGAAGTTGACCTGATATTCATCGCCCGGATCCAGCGCAGGCAGCTCAACGACCTTGTCGGCCATCAATTTGTCGCCATTGCTGTACTTCAGATCTAGCCCGGCCCGCAGTGATTTTTTGCCATTATTCACAATTGTCCACTTGATATCGAACTTGTCACCGGGTTTGTAGATGGCATAGTCATAGGGCTTGCGACTGATGGCATCGCAGGAATAATCATTCGAACTCGTCGTGCTGCCGCCACCGCCGCCGCCACTGCTGGAGGCTGTATTGGTCGGCAGCTTGATGGCTGTGGGTGTGTCCAGGGGAGGCAGGGGTGTTGGGGTGTCAGGGGCCAGGGTCGCAGTCGGAAGAGGGGTTTCCGTCGCCGGCGGCTGTGCCTGGGCAGTATCCAGGTTCTGGGAGGCAACGGTCAGGGCAACGGATGTACCCACCTGGTTGGCGACCTCAATGGGGCTGACGGTGGGCGCTGGCGCGGGGGCACACGCAGCCAGCAGGGTTGCGATCAGGACTGCGGTGAAAATGACCTGACTCATGGTTTTGTTCATGCTATTCTCCTTGGTTGTCGATTATTCGGTAGATTTGGAAGAGCCATCTCCAATGCCCAGTGGCTGCCATTTCTTGGCATCCTTCAAGCGATGCTGGATGCCGTGGCGATCATGGACGTCATCGAAACCTTCCGGCTTGATGAACATCTCCCTGCCTTCCAGCAGGCCATGAACGCCTTCCTGCCCGGGTTCCGGACGTTTCTCGCCCTTGAACTTGGCCGCGTCGCTGGGAAGATAGTCTGTGGGCTCTTCGTAGGTCGCAACATAACCTTCAAAATTGCGCAAAATGATTTTGTGATCCGACATGCTCAGCAGGTAATTGGGCATGACGGGAATTTTTCCGCCTCCTCCGGGCGCATCCACGATGTATTGCGGCACGGCATAGCCGGAGGTATGGCCGCGCAGCCCCTCCATGATCTCGATGCCCTTGGCCACCGGGGTGCGGAAATGGCCCGCCCCTTCGACCAGGTCGCACTGGTAGAGATAATAGGGGCGCACACGGATGCGGACCAGGTCCTGTACGAGCTTGCGCTGGATGTGGACATTGTCGTTTACACCGGCGAGCAGGACCGACTGGTTTCCGAGCGGTATACCTGCCCTAGTAAGACGATCACAGGCCTGTTCCAGTTCCAAAGAGATCTCGTTCGAATGGTTGACATGAATGTTCAGCCAGAGCGGATGGAACCGGGCCAGCATATCACACAATTCCTGGGTGATGCGCATGGGCATAAAGACCGGGACGCGCGAGCCAATGCGGACGATCTCAATATGCGGGATCTCGCGCAGACGGGTGAGCAGCTCCTCCAGGATCTTGGGAGCCAGTACGAGCGGGTCGCCGCCGGAGAGCAGGACATCCCGCACCTGGGGGGTCCGCTTGAGATATTCGATCTGCATCTCGAATTCCTGCCGGTTGAAGGTCTGGCCCGGGTCGCCGACGATGCGCGAGCGGGTGCAGTAGCGGCAGTAGGAGGCACACTGGGTTGTCACCAGCATCAGGACCCGGTCGGGGTAGCGGTGAACCAGGCCGGGCACGGGGGAGTGGCGGTCCTCTGCCAGTGAGTCCTCCATCATCGCGGTGAAGGACTGCAGCTCCTCGGAGCGGGGGATGATCTGTTTGCGGGTCGGGTCATCCGGGTCGTCCGGGTCGATCAGCGAGATGAAATAAGGTGTAATGTCGACGCGGAACAGCCCGCTGGTGTTCAGCGCTTTCCGTTCCGAGTCGGTCAGCGGAATGACCTTTTCGATCTCTTCGGCCGAATTCAGGCGGTGGCTTAACTGCCAGCGCCAGTCGTTCCACTTCTCATCGGGAACGTCGGCATAAATAGGGGCACGTTTGGATACAAACGGTGTAGGCATGGGAATTTCCTCCGAAAATAAAGTTTAGGTATTCGAACAAATTGTTACGCGTAAAACCGACGGACCGGCACCGGAGGATCGTGATCGGGTCTGAAAAAGCCTGCAAACCTTCTCTTCATAAGGGTATTGTAAGAGGAAACAAAATGCAGGTCAAT
This sequence comes from Bacteroidota bacterium, assembly GCA_050258995.1. Classification (GTDB taxonomy): domain Bacteria; phylum Chloroflexota; class Anaerolineae; order Anaerolineales; family Villigracilaceae; genus Defluviilinea. Next base: position 834 of record JBLMZU010000732.1, on the reverse strand, counting down.
GACGAATGAGCAGAGACAAGATCCCGTTTGCTTGTGAATGAGAGCACATTCCTCGGGAAAATGTGTACAATAGATTTAAGAGAATTAATATTACAACGCAAGGTTAGGGGTGAAAGTGGCCAATTGAGCCAGCTTTCTCTTACGATGTGAAAGATAGGCAGCGAAATTTCGTTTCTGGTAATAACGGACTCGCTCTAAAGCGGCTTGAATATCGAAAACAAAGGAAGGCAAAACGCTGCAAAGCAAGAAGCGCACCTGATAAATTGTGAGTACCGGAGCCTGTTCTTGAAATTGGATTCTCAAACGAACCAGGAAATGATGAGCCAGAGAAACCAGGAGCATATGATGATGCCATCCGACCCAACTTCGCATCTCGTAACCCTGGCACCGCCCGCCAGGGCAGGTGTGATCCATCCCAACTTCACCTTTGGCTTCTTCAAATATAGATTCAATTGGCCAGCGCATGCCACAGATCCGCACGAACTCTTGCAGCGGTGTGTGAAGGGGAGCATTGCTGAAAAAGTATTTGAGCTCGGTCGGGTCGTCCAGGTTACGGCGAATGATCAACCAAAGTTCATGAGCGGGCAAGCCGCCGTGCGATTCGGTCACGCGCAGAACGGCAAAATCACAAACGATCGGCCCTTTAGTGCCTTCCTTGATCACGGCTCGAACCCAATCTTGTTTCTGAACTTTCTTCACCAGTTGCTGGACGGGAATGGGATGCTTCCGGGGATCGCTCAGACACAAGCGAGTGGGAGGGCGTCCATGACCACTCCAGGCGGGAACATGCACTTTCGGCAGGGTGCACCAGATCAGGGTATTCTCTTTGATGGC
>JBLMZU010000731.1:0-24065 GCA_050258995.1 Bacteroidota bacterium | reverse complement strand
GCACCACCTTGCGAACCCCCGCCAGGTCGCGTCCCGCCCCCAGGGTATTATTGGGAAGCGAATACTGCGCGCCGACGTTCTCGCACCCGCCACCCTTGAGCATCAGCTCGACGACCAGCGGCTGGTCGGCATCCACTTCCTCGAAATGGATATAAGGGAAATCCTCTCCGCCCAGGTTGTTGCCGGTGTTCTTGTCATAGATCGCGTCCACCGCATTCGGACGCATGTAGGAATGTTTGGTCGCCTCGACCATCGCGTTGCGGACCTGCTCGCGCAGCCTGCGCGTGCTCCAGCCCTCCGGATAATGGATGTAGAAAATGGGAGTCCCCGTGTCCTGGCAGATCGGCGTGGAGTTGGCACGCGACAGTTCTATGTTCTTGAGGATCGTCTCCAGGGCACCGCGCGCCGCCGAGCCCGGCTCCTCCTTTTCAATGGATGCCCGCAGTCGCTCCTCCACGTCCTTCGGCAGACTTGATGAAGTGCGGCGGATCAGTTCCAGGATTTCGTTGGTGATGTCATGCATAAGATACCTCCATGCGAATAATATCACACTCACAGACGTTGTAAAATGTACTGGAACTTCCAAATCGAAGCATCAACTTCTCAATTATTTTTTGTAGGTTTTTGGATCGGCGACAACCCCGGATCTTCCATCAATGCAAAGTTATAATAAACGCGAAGAACCGTGTGACCGAGAGCGAAAAACGGATGATTAGAACCCGGCTGGTGTGGATCGCAGTCTTTACAGGAATCACTCTTGTCCTGTTGCCTAATTTTTACCGCAACAGGTGGACAGCTGTCGAGCCGGGTTACTACGCGGAATGGCAAACCCGCTATGACCGCTTTGTGCTTGCCAGGCTGGTGAAAACACGCCAGGACGGATTTTTTTCGGCGGGCGGACTGATGGGGCTGGGCGATACCGATCGGTGGAACCTGGATACCCAGGTAAACCGGGACCAATACGAAAGTTATCTCAAAAACAGAAGTTTCACTTCCTATCTGGTCTATCGATCCAATCCGGGTCTGCAGGGAATCGTCTATGGTACGCTCGATAAAACCCTGCCGATGACCGGGGCACAAAAACTCAAGGCGTTTCGCGGGCTGACAGCCTTCCTGACGGCCATGGTCTTTGGACTGATCCTGACCACGATCGCCATGGAATTCGGGATCCTGCCCGGACTGCTGGCGCTGCTCTTCACCATTTTCTCCATGTGGATCGTGCTTCCAGCCGGAAGCATCTTCTGGGACTATTGGGGGTTCTACCTGCCTTTCCTGGCAAGCGCCTATTTACTAGCCGAGGCGGCCGCGAAAAACCGCTATCACGCTCGCAGGATCCATATCTGGCTGGCCCTGGCGGCCCTGGCAAAGGCCATCGTGAGCGGGTTCGACCTGACGACGACGGTCCTGGTCATGGCCACCGTCCCGTTCGTCTACCACGCCATCTACCAGGAATGGGACTTAAAGACTTTCCTCCTGCGCTTTTTCAAGGCCAGCTTTGCCCTTTTGGCCGGGACCGTCGCTGCACTGTTGATCCTGGCGCTGCAGCTGATTGCAAACCAGGGAACGCCCGGCAGTGCCTACAGTTACATTCTTAACCGGTTTACCAGTCACCTGGAGGGGAATTATTCCTACTTTTTGGGGCAGGACGTGGTGGCGAGGAGGATCGGCATCCTGGAAGTGGTGCCTAAATATCTGGTCATGCCGGCCATCCGGCTTCAAATGCAGAGCACGACGATCCAGTTCTTATACTGGCATGTCCTGGTCCTGTTTGCGATCTTCACTGCTGTTTTTCTGTTAATCCATCGGGATCGAGGCGGCCGGCTGGGGATCCCCCGCAAATCGCTGGCGCTGCTCGTGGCCACCTGGTATTCCATGCTGGCCCCTCTCTCCTGGTATGTCATCTTCAGGCCGCATTCCTATATTCATACGCACGTCAATACCATGGGCTGGCAAATGCCTTTTACAATTCTGGGCTTTGCCTTTTGCGGTCTGGTGATCAGCGATCTCCTTCTGCGCATCCGCGCCCGAAGTACTGCGTCAGCTTCGGATACTGCGTGAGCGCATCACGTACCTGTTCACCCCGCCAAAACGATACTTGTACTCTTCGTCGCCGCGCATAAAGTCGAATTCCGAGCGCCCATTCTCACTGCACCATTGGATAACATAGGCCAGCAGCACCCAGCCAGGGGAGAGCTCCATGTGCTCGCGGCCGACGCCGGAGTTATAGCCCCAGAGCTTGTTCCTGTAATCGAAATTCAGGGAGGCCGCCGCCTTCGCTCCCTCCACTTCCAGGAAGGCCAGCCAGAGGTAGCCGCGCTGGAAGGCGTTGCGAATGGTGACAGACATCTGCTCGCGCATCTCGGGATGCAGGAACTGTTCCTTGTTCCGATCCTGGACCATGAGATCGAAGAAGGCGTTTAGTTCAGACTCGATATCCGCGGTCTGGTCGATCACATGGAAGCGGACGTCCTTCTCACTCTCGGCAGCGCGGCGCATCTTGCGGCGGATCTCATGGCGCTGTTTCTTGTCGACGCGTGAGAGATATTCGTCGAACGATCCGTTGAGCGCGATGCGCGGAGTGGGCCGGTAGATCTCCTCGTGGTGGGTCCAGCCGCGTCGCTCCGATTCCGCTTTGAGAGCGGCCAGCGTCGGAGAAGAATCGGGCAGGTTATACCAGTCGATGGCCGACCAATTGCCGGCGTCGCGGGAACCGAGGAAGTCCAGTAGAGCGGAAAGAAAACGCGGCAGGTCCGCTTCGCGTACGATCAAGTCCAGATAATCGGAGATCTCGATGCTGCCAGCCAGCATCAAGGCCCGTTGTCCATCGTATTCGGTGATGAACAGCGGAGCGATCCCCACCAGTTGATTGCCCTCCCTTGCCGAGACCAAAACCAGCTCTGCGTTTTTCCATTCCCCGCCGCCCAGCGTCTTCCACCATTCGCTTAAATATTCGTGCCTTGAAAAGGGGGTATCGGCGATGCTTTGCTCAACGAGCGTGTTCCAATCCTCTTCAGAAATCTCTGAAAAATCCTGATGCAAAAAGAAATCCATGAAATTTATGATCCTCGATCCACCGTCTACGGTCTATGGTCTGCTGTCCAGCATCCCACAGAGAAATTTTACCAGTATAATGATAGTAACCTTTGGCTTATTCTTACGCTGTGTCTACTTTTGACTTAAACCTTCTCCCCATTCATAGAGCGAACGGACAGGAATCGCCCGAGCTGCCTGGACTCATGGCGGTCACGCCGCCGCGCAAGGCGGCGCGTGGCCGTGAGCAGGATACCCTGATCGTGTATCTGATGCTGTCAGGGAATGCAACGCTTTCCTCCTTTGAGCTCCACGATCTGCTCAAAAATACGGCAAAAATCTTCCACCAGTCTCCCGGCTCATTGACCTCCGCCATGCGCAAGGCCACGGACCATATCAATACGACCCTGCTGGAGCGCAACCGGTCCACGATGGGACGCGGGCTGCAGGCTTTCGGCGTCCTGGTGCTGGCGGCCATACGCAATGAACAATGTACCCTGTTGTTATCGGGGCCGGTGCACGCGGTCTGGGTGAGTGAGGGACAGTCCCGGCACATCTTCGACCCGGCGCTTTCTGGCAAGGGACTTGGCTCGGGCCAGAGCATTCAGTCCTACTTCTCACAGGTCAAGCTGCACGAGAAGGACCTGCTTACCTTGTGCGGGAAATTCCCCAAGGATTGGGAGGCTGATCTCCTCAACGAGCGCCCTCCCGCCTCGCTGGACGCCAGCTATCGCAAGCTGACCATGACGCAGGGCGACCTGAACGCCGTGTTGATCCAGGCGCATAGCGGGCATGGGACCATTACGGTCCTGCGTCCCGATGCAGGGGCCGCCCATCCGTCTCGCACACCTGTTGCTGTCTCTCCTGCACCGGTAACGCCCGTATCAGCATCAATCGCTTCCACGCAGCTGCCCACACCGGAGAATGGGCAGGACCAGGCTGATACACCCCCTCAGATCACTGAAGAGCAGATCGATGCGCTTGCCGACCTGGCAGCCCATATGATCCAGCCTTCTGCCTATGCCATACCGCCGCAGCCGGAAATGCAGACGCCGGCCCCCACGCATGGGACAATTTCCCCATCTGGCCGCAATTTCCCATCCTCCATTCCCCGGACAAAAACGAGCGGGCCCCTTCCCTCCCTGGAACCATCCCCGGAATTTGACGTGCAGGAAGAACCCGAACCGCTCGAGGAACCGGTCGTTGTGGAAAGCCGCGCAGCCAGGCGGCGCCCACGAACCAACGCTCATGCAGAGGCGACGCGCCAGATCGCAAAGGTCATGGTCGGTGGGATCAAAGCGGTTCGGAGCGTGAATGAAAGATTTAAGACCATGGGAGGACGCTTCCTGCCGCGCCTGCTGCCCGGGACGGGTGCTGCAGCCAGCGATACGGCAGCCATCCCAACCTATGCAATGGTGTTCATTGCCATCGTCATCCCGGTGCTGGTCGTGACCATCGCCTCGGTTGTCTATCTGCGTTTTGGCCAGAGCGTGCAGTATGACGAGCTCTACCTGCAGGCCCTCAACCAGCGGGCCCTTGCGACCAGCGCCACCAGCCCTGCCAGCCAGCGTGACGCCTGGAAAAGCGTGTTGGACACCCTCGACAAGGCGGACACGTACCGGACAACCCCAGAGTCTGAGGCGCTTCGCAAGGAGGCCCAGGCCGCTTATGACCAGCTCATGGGGGTGGTGCGGCTGGAGTTCACCCCGGCCTTTGCGAACGGGATCAGCGGCGTGAAACAGATCAGCCGCCTGGCCGCCAGTGAAAGCGAGCTTTACATGCTGGATGCCGACCGGGGCAGTGTGCTGCATGCCTCATTCACCGGCCAGTCCATGAACTATGACAGCAGCTTCAAATGTGAACCGGGCACCTACGCCGGCTACCAGGTCGGTCCGCTGGTGGATATCCTCGCGCTGCCCAAGATCAATGCCATGGGCGCCACTGTGCTCGGCATCGATGCCACCGGCAACCTGCTGTATTGCGCACCGGGGCAGGTTCCCCAGGCCGGTCCGCTTCCGTCGCTGCCCAATACCAACTGGGGACACGTGACTGCCTTTGCCCTGGACGGTGGAAACCTGTACGTGCTGGATGCCCCGGCCCGGGCAGTCTGGGTCTTCGTAGGCAAGGACGGCACCTTTACCGATTCACCCTACTTTTATTTTGGCAACCAGATTCCGCAAAGCATCGAAAGCGCCATCGACATGGCTGTCAGCGGCGACGATCTTTATATGCTGCACTCGGACAGTCACGTCTCCACCTGCACGTTCAGCCGCATCTCCGAGACGCCCACCCGCTGCCAGGATCCCGCGCCGCTGGTGGATACCAACCCCGCCCACCAGGGAAGTGATATTTTGACAAAGGCACGCTTCACCCAGATCGCACTGACCAATCCGCCCAATCCGGTCGTGCTCCTGCTGGATTCAGACGGTCAGACCGTGTACCGCTTCTCGGCCCACTCCCTGGAATACCAGAATCAGATCACCGGGTACACCGGGGATGCCAATCCCTTCCAGGCGGGGCCCATGGGGGGGATGGCCATCAGCCCTAACTACGTGCTCTACCTTTCCATCGCCAACCAGGTCTACTTCGCCACCAACCTTCCATAAATCGATCCGATTCGGGTCCGGGTAGCATTCAAATGCCGATCCTTGATTCTTTACTTTCCCCGTTTCGCAGGAAGAGATCCACCGATTCCGGACAGCCGGTTATGGCTCGGAAGCTGCCAGTGGATTCATCACAGAGAATGGTTATCCGCACCCTGAACATCGTTTATGAGCCGAGCATGGACGCGGCGGGCACCAGGCTTTCCCGGTACATGCGCTGGAACGAAGTGGAGAATCTCGTGCAGGGATATATCTCCGATGTAGGCGAGGTAAGCGGCGGTCTGGTTCAGTTTGAGGTCGTCCAGCGTATCGATGTGGACGAGTTCCCGTCCAAGGTGGATGGTTTTCGCTACGATCCGCGCCAGTATCTCGATGTTGTGCGCGGCGGGCGTCCGCCTTACATGCCGCAGGAGGCCAATTATTACGAGATCATCCAGCGCTTCGATCTGCTGGGGCGCGTGGCACGCGATGAGATCGATGAAGCCTGGGTCTTCAATTTCCCGCATGCCGGCTTCTATGAATCCATCATGGCGGGACCCGGCGCTTTCTGGTGTAATGCTCCGCCTCTTACGAACACCGGGGCATCCGGCCGGCGTTTTGTCATCATGGGGTTTTCCTATGAGCGCGGTGTGGGGGAAATGCTCGAAAACCTGGGGCACCGCGTGGAATCCATCATGCACAAGACATTTGAAGGCATCAGGGGGGAGGCAAATCTGTGGGAGCGGTTCTGCCGCTACGACAAGGTCAGTCCCGGGAGGGCGGCCGTGGGCAATGTTCATTTCGCGCCGAACAGCGTCCGCGACTATGACTGGGGCAGCCCGTCCACGGTGATCAGCGAATGCGATGACTGGCTGTATAACTTTCCGGACTTCCAAGGTATCCGGCGCAAGGTGAACGCCCGTGACTGGGGGAACGGGGACATCCGTAAACACCATAAATGGTGGCTCAATCATCTTCCCAAAACCACCGGCCAGATCAACGGGATCTCCAATAATTGGTGGCAGTACGTGATGGATCCCAATCATGTCAAAGTGTAAAGCCGGAAAAATAATCCATCGCAAGTCAAAAAAAGGCTTTTAAAACAAACAAATCTAAAAGGTGGGTGTTTCAATTCTGTAATCTTTCAACTCACCAGGGAGGAATACAATCGTTCAGTTGGAATACCAGCTTTCCATATCGCCGCTGGTCGTGATGCCAACATCTCCATGAGTATGAAAAGGTTCATTCGCGCAAGATCCACGATCCAGCCCTATGCATTTGTCGTATTCCTCCTGGCAGTGTATATCGGGATATTTGCATATTTCCAGGCCGGGGTGGGGATTGAGATCGCATCGTTAGCGCTGGTCCCGGTCATCGTCGCATCCTGGTACTTCGGAGCAAGCGGCGGACTTTTCACCCTCCTGCTGACCTTTCTGGCAAACTCGTTGATTCTTTGCGCGAATAACTATAGGTTTGAAGAGCTGTTAAAAAAGCCGGGCAACCTGGTCGGTGGACTATCGCTGCTCATCCCGGCCATCCTGTTTGGTAAACTGGCCACGATCTCCCGGGAGCGCCGGGAGGCATTGATCCTGCTCGAACAGTACGAAAAAGAACGCAACCTGCACGCCCGCTTCCTGGAAAAACTGAACCAGGTTACCGCTCTTGTGCTCGAACCGGATAATCTTAAGACCACCCTCGAGATTCTCACAGATCAACTGGTCGACTTGTTCCAGGCAGATGATGGATTCTTTACCCGCTGGGATGCAGCCCGTGAGCTCACCATTCCGGCAGCTGCCTGTGGTGCTTTGAAAGAGACGTATCCATCGATCCGGTTTGAACCGGGAGAATTAACCCTTACAAGATCCCTCATGGAAGCGGAGCATCCCATTCCCATCGAGGACGTCAGGGGCACTCCCCATATGAGCAGCAGGGTTACGGCAATATTCCCAAGCCAGTCCATGCTGGGGATTCCGTTCATTACGCAGCGCCACAAGCTGAGGGCGCTCCTGCTCGGATATAAACAAAAACATATCTTTAGCCAGGAGGAGCTCTTTCAGGCCCGGATTGCTTCCGAGCAGGTGGCACTGGTGTTATCCAAGCTGCAGATGCTGGAGGATGAGCGCAGGCAGATCCGCCAGCTCACTGCCCTCCATGATGTTGCTCTCACCTCCATTCAGGCAGAGGACGAGGGGCAGCTGATCGAGCGCGTAACGGAGATCATAGGCCAAAATCTCTTTCCCGATAATTTCGGCATCATGCTGCTGGACGAAGATGAGGGTTATCTTTATCCTCATGTATCCTACCGCTTTTACCGGGAGGAAAAATGGAGGATCTGCCAGATCCCGGTTGGCAAGGGGGTTACCGGCCAGGTTCTGGAAAGCGGGCAGCCGCAGCGCATCGGAAATGTGCGGGGTATACAACAATATCTCGAAATGGACCCGAACACCGTCTCAGAGCTGTGCGTCCCCATCCGGTTTAAGGAGCGGATCCTGGGGGTCGTCAATGCAGAAAGCAGCCGCCAGAATGCCTTCTCTGAGGAGGATGAGCGCCTGCTTGTCACACTTGCAGGCCAGATCGCAACGGCCCTCGAGCAGCTTCGCAAGGGCCAGGCCGAGCGGAAATGGTTCTACCAGCTCGCTCACTCCAATGACCTGATCTATTCCATTGCCCATATCACCGCCCAGATCGATCGCTCCCTGTCCAAAGCTGAGATCATCCAGGCCTTGGGCAGGGAGCTGGAGGGCATTGGTCTGACCTGCATCATGTCTGTTTATGATGGCAATCTTAAATCCTTTACGATCAACTACACCTCCCTGTCGGCACCACTTCTTGAGATTGTGGAATCAAGCCTGGGCTATTCACTCGTCCGATATATGTTTCCCCGCAGCCGGCTCGATGCAATATTAAGGTCTGAGGACCTGTTGCGGCCGGCAGTCATCCTCAACCCGGCGGAGGAGATCAATGCTTTGTTCACTCAGATCGACCCGCAGGGAATCCCCCATGTCCTGCGCAAAATTGGGGTCGATCCTAAAGGGGAGCCGATGCGGCTGCCGTTGGTCTTCGAGCAAAACCTGCTTGGGATTTTATGGGTCTGGGGGAAGGGGATCACCCGCTCCGACCTTCCCATCCTTTCCATTTTCGCCAAGCAGATCAGCAACTCGCTGGAACGTGCCCGTCTTTTTGAGGAAGTCCAGAGCCTGGCGCTGACCGATCCCCTGACGGGGCTGCAGAACCGCCGCAGTGTATTCGAAGTTGGAAGGATTGAGTTCTCTCGCGCCCGGCGCATGGACCGCCCGTTCAGCTGCATGATGCTGGATCTCGACCATTTCAAGAGGATCAATGACCAGTATGGACATCAGACCGGCGACCAGGTCCTGCAGGAATTCGCGGCCCGCTGCCTGGAATCCGTGCGCGAAGGCGACATGGTGGCACGCTATGGCGGCGAGGAACTGATCATTCTGCTGCCCGAAACAGACAGGGAGATTGCAATGCGGGTTGCAGAGCGCCTCGGACATGCGGTTGCTGCAAAACCGATCGTGGTCACATATTCGCAAATCCATATTACGGTCAGCATCGGCGTCGCAGCACTGGATGAAAACACGCCCCACTTCGAAGCCCTCGTCGCACGCGCCGACCAGGCGCTCTACATGGCCAAACACAAGGGACGCAACCGGGTGGCGGTCAGTGTGTAGGGGCAATCTTCCAGATCTGGTACAGGCTCAGATTTCCACTTTCCCCATCTGAATAAAAAGTCTCCACGATATCAAAGCCCGCTGCCTCTGCCAGCGAGGCGAGTTCCGTTTCATTAAACTGGTGCACATACCTGAGTCCCTCTCCCCCACTCCGCCAGTCGAGAAGATAATCACCCGGGTCCACCTCGCTTTGCGAGAGCCCCACCCTGGACCAGTCCTGGATCCTCCCGCGCAGCTTTTCACTATTAAGAAACTGCCAGTTGGAAAGGATGAATGTTCCATTCTCTGCCAGCAGGCCGCGCGCTGTCTGCAGGATAGCCAGACGAATTTCATTGGAAGGGATGTGATGCAGCACGGCGAAGGCAGTTATCAGCGACCACTGGCCATCAACTGATAACTGTTCACGGATGACGGGCAGCTGGGTAACATCCGCTTCCATAAATTTTGCAGAAAATCCCCCGGGTTGTAACTCCGCGTCCTGCAGCAGCGGAGGGCTGAAGTCCAGGCCAAGATACGGACCGTGCTGGCCGCGCTTTGCCAGCGCGCGTGCCAGCTCTCCGTTCCCGCATCCCAGGTCCAGGATCGATTCGCCGCCCTGAAGCCTGCCCAGGACGCGCTGCACGCCGGGCTGGATCCTGTGGCGCGTCGCCGAAAACGGAGCGCCGAAATGGATGTAGAAATCCCGATTAATCTGACTTAAGCGTAAGGCTGTGGCGGCGTCCATGGCGCGATTATAACGGTATAATCCTCGGGTGCTTTCCAGAGAAGAGATCGAAAAACTCTCCCGGGAGTTCGAGACAAAATCACCGCAGGAGATCATCCAATGGGCTGTGAATTCCTTCTGGCCCCAGATCGCCCTCAGCTCCTCCTTTCAAACCCAGTCTGTGCCGCTGCTGCATATGACCTCCCTGATCCGGCACGACATCCTGATTTTCTTTCTCGACACCGGCTATCATTTCTGGGAAACACAGATGTTACACGAGCAGCTTGCCTCGCACTGGCAGTTGAATGTGTTAAGCCTGTACCGGGATGCGCGCTGGGATGAATTCGTCCGTGAACGCATCCGTTCTTTGCCCGTGGAGGATCCCAACCTATGCTGCTTCATCCACAAGGTCCAGCCGATGCAGCGGGCGCTGAAGGATATGAAAGCCTGGATCACAGGCATTCGCCGGGATCAAACGGCAGTGCGGGCAAACGCACAAATCCTCGAGTTGCAGGAGGATGGGTTGCTCAAAGTCAATCCACTGCTGAACTGGACAAAGCAGGATATCAGCAAGTACTCGAAAGAGCACCGCCTGCCGGCTCATCCATTATTCCAGCGCGGCTACCGCAGCATCGGCTGCTCGCCCTGCACCGTGGCGATCGGCGTCAATGAAGATGAACGCTCCGGACGATGGGCCGGACGCGGCAAGGTGGAATGCGGACTCCACACATCCATGTTTCAGCATAAGAATGTGGAGGAGGTAAGGCAGGAATTCAAGACCGATGTTTCTGAGGTAGAGAAGTAGATTGGTAAACTTGTTTTAGAGTATGCAAACCGACCGACAGGAACACTGGCGCGCAACGCATCTGCTCACCGCAGATAAAAAGGAACTCGCACGGACTGTGCTCGAGGAGATTCGCCGCGGGCGGGATGTGACCCGGACTCTGCGCAGCCATCCGATCCAGGGCGGCGGCTATTTGAACAAATCCATGCTGGTGGCGATCTACAACGAGATGGTGGCCGCCGGGGAGCTGGAGGCGGATGCCCACCTGCTCGAGCGGATCCGGATGAAGCCGATGCGCACGCTCTCGGGCGTAACGACTGTCACGGTCCTGACCAAGCCGTATCCTTGTCCCGGCAAATGCATCTTCTGCCCCACCGACGTGCGGATGCCAAAGTCGTACCTACCCGATGAGCCCGGTGCGATGCGCGGACTGGAGCACCAGTTCGACCCGTATGCCCAGGTCCGCTCGCGCATGGACCAGTTGATGTCCCTGGGACATCCGACCGAAAAGATCGAGCTGCTCATCCTGGGCGGGACGTGGTCCTCCTACCGCAGGGATTACCAGGAATGGTTCATCGCCCGCTGCTTCGATGCGATGAACGATGTCCAGCACGTGCCGCCCGACGAGCCGGGGAGAACAAAAAGTTCCGGGATCGATCTGCACCTGATCCATTCCATCAATGAGACTGCGCCTCACCGCAACGTGGGACTGGTGATCGAGACCCGCCCGGACGAGATCAATCCTGATGAGCTCCGCTGGCTGCGTCACCTGGGTGTGACCAAGGTCCAGATGGGGGCGCAAAGCCTCGACGATCGCGTTCTGGAGGTCAACAAGCGCGGCCACGACGTGGAATGCACGCGCCGCGCCGTCTCGTTGCTGCGGGCAGCCGGATTCAAAGTCGTCCTGCATTGGATGCCAAACCTGCTGGGTGCCACACCCGAATCGGACCGCCAGGATTTTGCCCGCCTGTGGGATGGACTGTGCCCCGACGAGATCAAGATCTATCCCAACCAGCTGCTGGCGAATGCCGAGCTCTATGAGTACTGGCAGCGCGGCGAATTCCATCCCTACACCACCGAGCAGTTGATTGACCTGATAGCGGACGTCAAGCCGAGCATCCCGCGCTACTGCCGTGTCAACCGGGTGATCCGCGATATCCCCTCCACCAACGTGGTCGAGGGCAACCGCCGCACCAGTCTGAGGCAGGATATCCAGGATGAGATGAAGCGCCGCGGCACCCGGTGCCAGTGCGTGCGCTGCCGGGAAGTACGCGGCAAACAGATCCAGGCGGAGATACTGAAGCTGGACGATATGGTCTACCGGACCGGCGCGGCCGAGGAGCATTTCATCTCCTATATCACGCCCGATGACAGGCTCGCAGGATTCATCCGGCTATCGCTGCCGGGTGATGGCTCGCCTCCAACCGGGATCGACGATCTGGCTGGTGCCGCGCTGATCCGCGAAGTCCATGTGTATGGACAATCCCTGCCGGTTGGTGCCGAGAAAAAAGGCGCTGCCCAGCACTCCGGCCTGGGGACACGTCTTTTGGAACAGGCGGAAACCGTGGCACGGGCAAAGGGCTTCAAACACATGGCGGTCATCTCGGCTGTGGGCACGCGGGAATATTATCTGGAGCGCGGATTCGAACGCGGGGAACTTTATCTCGTTAAGAATATTGGATAGATCACATCTGCAGGTAATAAAAAGCTGTTAAAGGCTTTCTTAAAGGCAATATCTGGACCTTCCTCATGCCTTTATGAAGAGCTCCAGCGGATTAGAATTCTGTTAAACATCCAGCCGGGTGCTTGACTAGCATTTGGCGGAGTGTGACAATATTATTTATGGACTATAAGGATTACTACAAGACATTGGGTGTGGATCGAAAAGCCAGCGAAGACGATATCCGCAAGGCCTACCGTGATCTGGCAAAAAAGTATCATCCCGATCGCAATCCCGGTGATAAACAGGCAGAAGAACGCTTCAAGGAGATCAATGAGGCCTACCAGGTTCTCAGCGATCCCCAGAAAAAAAGCGTATATGACCGCGTCGGCAGCGATTACTCCAACTGGCAGCGCCGCGGCGAGCCAGGAAACTTTAATTGGGAGGACTATGTCGGCCGGTATCCCGGCGGAATGGGTGGGACGCGCCAGGTCAATTACGAGGATCTGGAGGAAATGTTTGGCAGCGCCGGGGGGGGTGGCTTTTCCGACTTCTTCCGGACGATCTTCGGCATGCGCGATGCCGAACAGCAGGTCAGGTCCCGCCCCCAGGTGTACCAGCAGCAGCTGGAGATCAGCATGGAGGAAGCCTATAAGGGAGCCACACGCATCCTGCAGACCAATGGCAAACAGAAACAGGTTCGCATCCCGGCCGGCGTGCGAACCGGCTCGAAGGTACGCGTGGCAGGTGCGGGTCCGAATGGGAATGATCTATACCTGATCATCGACGTGACCGAGGACAGCCGCTTTGAGCGGCGCGGCAACGATCTGCATACCACGGCGGCAGTGGATGTGTTTATCGCCATCCTGGGCGGTGAAGCAGAGGTCGAGACCCTGGATGGAAAGATCAAGCTTAACGTTCCCGCCGGCACGCAGCCTGAACAGATCTTTCGCCTGGCCGGCCGCGGCATGCCGCATGTGAAGAACTCATCCCAGAAAGGCGACCTGTACGTGCGCCTGAAAGTCCAGATTCCCAAATATCTCTCTGAAAGACAACGCCAGTTAGTGGACGAAGCCTCCAGGCTCAAATTCTAGGAAGGATATATGAAACGCGTTTTAGCTGTTATTTTGGTTTTGGTTCTGGCCTCCCTTGCCTGCCAGGCACAGGCCGGCCTCCCGGATCTTTTCCAGCCGACCCCCCACCCGCTGACCCCGGCGGCTCCGCCAGTTCTACCGGCTTCAAGTTCTACCAACCCGGCGGCGAGCGACAACCGCCTCGTCGCCATGTACGCCCAGGTGCTCCCCGGTGTGGTTTCCATTAACACCGGCCAGGCTCTTGGCTCGGGCTTTGTCTTTGACAGCAACGGCCACATCATCACCAACCAGCATGTGATCGAGGGTGCGACCGGTGAAGTGGAAGTCGATTTCCCATCCGGTTTTAAGACCTACGGGACAGTAATCGGTTCGGACACCGATGCGGATGTCGCGGTCATCAAAGTGGATGCCCCGGCCGATCAGATCCATCCGCTTGCGATCGGCGATTCGAGCAAGCTGCAGGTCGGAGAGAGTGTAGTGGCGATCGGCAACCCCTTTGGCCTGAACGGGACAATGACTGTGGGCATCGTCTCGGGGCTGGGTCGCACCCAGGCTGCCCATGCGGCCCCGGAAGGTGGCGGCTATTTCAGCACCGCCGATATCATCCAGACCGACGCGGCGATCAACCCGGGCAACTCCGGCGGACCGCTCTTCAACATGAACGGTGAAGTGGTGGGCGTCAACCAGTCCATCCGCACCGACAATGTTAACTCGACGACCGGGAACGCCGTCAATTCCGGGGTTGGCTTCTCGATCTCGATCAACCTGGTCAAGCGGGTCGCGGAAAGCCTGATCCAGAATGGCAGGTACGATTATCCCTACCTGGGAATTTCCTCACGCAGCGATATGTCGCTCGCCGAGATCGAAGCCCTCGGCCTGAACACCTACACCGGCGCTTATGTCGCATCTGTGACCCCCGGCGGACCCGCCGACAAGGCCGGTATTCGCGGGGGCAGCAAACCGACCAGCATCCAGAGTGTGCAGGCAGGCGGAGATGTCATCACCGCGATCGATGGCCAGCCGGTTGCGACCTTTGACCAGCTCTTGAGCTACCTGATCACCAGTAAGTCCCCCGGCGACAATGTGGTGCTGACCATCCTGCGCGACGGCAAGACCCAGGATGTGACCGTGACCCTCGGCAAGAGGCCATAACATACAACCAATGAAAAAATGGAGCCGTGACTGCAACGGCTCCATTTTTTTAATCCATTTAACCGAAACGCTCTTCGCGCCACACGTCCGCCCTGTTGTGATAACCGGCCTGCTCCCAAAATCCGCGCCGGTCGCGAGGCATAAATTCGAGGGAGCGCAGCCACTTTGCACCCTTCCAGAAGTAGGGAGACTCGAGGTTTTTCTGGCTCGGGATATGGCCCACCACGCCGCGCAGGGGATATCCATGGTCGGGCGTGATCGGCTCGCCGTTCAAATGGGTGGCCATCAAGAAGTTTTCCTGCAAAACAACTTCCAGCGGAAGGTTGACAGTAAAGCCATATTCGGCGTGCTGCATCACATGGGTGGCCTCAGGTTTAATCTTGAAAAGACCATGATCAACCATTGTCTTGACAGATACCCCCTCCCACACGGTGTCAAACTTGCTCCAGCGGGTGACGCAATGGATATCCATGAGCAGCCGGGTGCGGGGCAGCTGGTTGAATTCCGCCCAGGTCCAGCTTTTTTCCTCCTCCACCAGCCCCCAGACGCGAAAATCCCAGGTGGCCGGGTTGAAATGTGGAACAGGGCCATAGTGTAAAACAGGGAATTTAAGGGTTAACGCCTGCCCGGGGGGAAGACGGCCCTCCTTGCGGATGCGTTCCTCCTCCTTACGGCGGTCGGGTCCTTCGAAAGAAAACATAGTTGTCGCTCCTTTACAAAATTATAACAATTTCCACACAAATTGACTCCCCGAGGCAGACTTTTGTTACAATCCTCCCATCGTAGCTTACCGGTGCCGATGGACTATCAAATTCGGCAGGTACTCCTTCTCGGGGTTCAAAACCAAATGGTTTATAATGACGCGGAGAGACCCTTTAATCTCATGTTGTTATTAAGTAACTTTTCCGAATTTATTAACGTCCTGTATTTAGAGCAGGATGATGGAAGCACAGCCTAATGACGGATGGAATTGCTCTCCTCAAAGCAGCTCAAAAACTCGATGAAGAAGCGCTCACCGCCATCTTCGATCAGTATGCGCCTGCGATATACAAATATACTCTTCGATTATGTCACGATCCGATCGTGGCAGATAACATCGTAGGGGATGTATTTGCACAGCTACTGGAACAATTTGCGGGCGGGAAGGGACCCAGGACCAACCTCCGTTCGTACCTCTATCAGACTGCCTATCATCTGGTCGTGGACCGTTCGCGTGACAACCAGCATAACGCGCCGCTGGAGATCGCGGTAGGTCAGTACGAAAAAGGGCGCTTCACCCCCACCCAGACGCAGATCGAAGAGCGGGTGATGATGGAAGCCCTGATCTCCGCCATGAATACGGAGCTGACAGATGACCAGCGACACGTCATCATTCTGCGGTTCCTTGAGGATTTCAGCCTCAAGGAGACAGCCGAAATCATCGGGAAGGAAGTAAATAATATCAAGGTAATTCAAAATCGAGGCATTGCCAAGTTGAGAAAGGCACTGGGGCTCCAACTTGAAGAAAGCTGGTAAAGCCGATGGACTACAATCCAGAAGACACTGATGTCATCCGTATATTAAAAAAACTAAAGGAAGCGAATGGAGCGTATCCACAGGAATTGCTGGCGTTACGCCGTCAGAGATATTTAAACCAGGTAGCAGAGATCAGCGGGGCGGTCAGCCTTGCAGCTGCTCTTAAAAACACAGCGAAAGGCGGAAATGGCGTGGGGTTGGCCCCGGCAGCCGGGAAAGTTGTCGAGGCGCTTTTGGTCGTAGCCCTTGTAGCCGAGGCGGGCGCAGTCAGTTATTTCTATCGCGATAAACTGGCACAGGCTTTCCGCTCTATTACAAATTCTCCCAAAGTGGAACAGATTTCCGAATCGCCTGTTCTTCCCTCTCCTCTGCCAAAGGTGGAGTTTACGCCCAGTCCGTTGGTAACAGGAACGGAGAGTGTGACTCCCAGTCCATTCACGACGGAAACATTGACGCCGGTCGGCACACTCTCCCCGGAGATCGCGGCCGGATCGACCCTGCCCAGTAGGACAGGCAGCACCGATACCAGTGTCCAGACGGCGTTCACCCAGCCTGCCACGAATGATAGCGGTGACAATGGCAACCACTATGGTCAGACCCCCATCCCGGTCCGGACCAAGGATTCGGGGAATAGCGGTATCGGCAACCAGGATAACGGCAATAGCAATCCCAATAAAAAGAGACCCTAGGCTGAATACTGTAAGTGTTCTGAGAGACCGGAGGCGCTGTACAAGTGCCTCCTTTTTATATTTCGCTAACAATCCTATGCTAAACTAGACCTTTCCAAGGATATCTGTGTGTGGAAATAAGGGAAGTGGCAGTATAATTTTTCGCCTGAGAAGGTAATAATGCTAAAAAACTTTGTAAAGATTTTCGGGGGCGACCCCAACAAAAAAGTGATTGAACAGTACAGCGGCATCGCCCGTGAGATCAACGATCTCGAGCCCGAGTTCGAAGCGCTGAGCGATGAGGCTTTGCGCGCCAAAACGGATGAATTCCGGGCACACCTTAAGGAAACGATCGGGAATGTGGAGGGGCTCAATGAGAAGGAGATCTTCAAGCTCCAGCAGGATGCGCTGGAGGAGATCCTGCCCGAGGCGTTCGCCGCGGTCCGTGAAGCGTCCAAGCGCACGCTTGGCCAGCGTCACTATGACGTCCAGATGATCGGAGGCGTGGCCCTGCACCGCGGCTCGATCGCAGAAATGCGCACGGGCGAGGGCAAGACTCTGGTCGCCACCCTGCCGCTTTATCTCAACGGGCTGCTCGGCAAGGGCGTGCATCTGATCACAGTCAATGACTATCTGTCCCGACGCGATGCGCGCTGGATGGCGCCCATCTTCCACATGCTGGGACTTTCGGTCGGCGTGCTGCAGATGGCAGCCGCCACCGAAAATGGCAAGAAGGCATTTATCGTCGACTTTGAAAAAGACTCGCCGCATGAGGACCAGCGCCATCTGCGTCTGGTGGACCGCCGCCTGGCGTATGAATGCGACATCACCTACGGCACGAACTCGGAGTTCGGCTTTGACTATCTGCGCGATAACATGACCATGAGCCTGGAGGACCGCGTCCAGCGCGGCCATCACTTTGCGATTGTCGACGAAGTGGATAACGTCCTGATCGACGAGGCCCGCACGCCGCTGATCATCTCGGGCCCGGCCTCCGGTGACCTGGAATGGTACGGGAAGATGTCGCAGGTGGTGAAACAGCTCAAGCCTGAGGATTATGAGATCAACGAAAAAGACCGCAACATCTCACTTACAGAGGTGGGCCTGGCCCACGTCGAACAGATCCTCGGCCAGCCTCTGATGGACCCGGACCGGCCCGAGGATGTCAGTCCCGAACAGGCGCGCCTGCGTGGTTACCTGGAACAGGCGCTGCGTGCCCAGTACATATTCAAGCGCAATAAGGATTATCTGGTCCAGGCCGGCAAAGTCGTGATCGTGGATGAGTTCACGGGACGTCTGATGCCGGGCCGGCGCTGGAGCGATGGCCTGCACCAGGCGGTCGAGGCCAAGGAAGGCGTAAAGGTGGAGCCTGAAAACGTGACCTATGCCACCATCACGCTGCAGAATTATTTCCGCATGTACAAGAAGCTGGCTGGCATGACCGGTACGGCGCTCACAGAAGCCGAGGAGTTCAGCAAGATCTACAATCTCGAAGTGGCACCCATTCCGCCCAACCTGGAATACCAGGCCTTCGGCAAGGAGGCGCCCCTGATTGAGATCAAAGCCAAGGATTCTGAAGGCTATACCTATTCCTACTTTTCCAAACGCGGCGATCCGTCGCAGGCGCCTCTTTTCTTCCGCCGCAAGGATTACCCGGACGTTATCTACAAAACGGTCGAGGCCAAGCTGCGCTCCATCGTGACGGAGATCGTGCGCGAACATGTACGCGGGCGGCCCATGTTGGTGGGCACCACGTCGGTTGATTCGTCAGAATTACTCTCGAGCCGGCTCAAAGCGGATGCCGTCCGCCGTTTGCTGCAGATCATCATGGTCCGCAAGGTGTGGATGGATGCCAATAAACGCGAAGAAGATGGCCGGATGATCCCCGAGTTGCAGCAGTTCAACGAGCCCCTGGAGAAAATCACGCCCGACGCGCTGCGTAAATTCATCCAGCCGTTCGGCGTCACAAACATCAACCTGGAGGAACCCTCCAATTTGCCAATCGTCCTCGAGATCCTCCGGCTTGAAGAACGTGATATCGAGAGATTAAAGAAAGTCATCCAGGGCGGTGTCCCCCACCAGGTGCTCAATGCCCGGAAACATACCGAGGAATCCCAGATCATTGCCGGTGCGGGAGCGTTCGGTGCAGTCACCATCGCCACCAATATGGCCGGCCGTGGTGTGGATATCAAGCTTGGCGGCGAGCTTGCGGAGGAAGTAATCACCGCGGTCAACCGCGTGCTCGGCAAGGCGGGTTATGAAAATACCTTTGACATGACCCCGGAGGAGCGCCGCGCAGCCCTGAAGAACGTGGACCCGTCCAACTACGGCATCTACGAGGCGGAGGTAAAACTCTTCCTGCAGTACTACGATGAGATGGAACGCGTGAAGGAGCTTGGCGGCCTGCACGTGATCGGCTCGGAGCGCCATGAGGCCCGCCGCATCGACAACCAGCTGCGCGGTCGTGCCGCCCGCCAGGGCGACCCGGGGTCATCCCGTTTTTACCTCTCCCTCGAGGACGACCTCATGCGCGTCCAGGGCGGATCGCAGGTCAGCAACCTGATGGAGCGCCTGCGCGTGGACGACTCGCTCCCGCTGGAGGTGCGGCTGGTCGGGAACGTGATCGAACAGTCCCAGCACCGTATCGAAGGCGCCAACTACGATGTGCGCAAGCACCTGCTCGAATATGACGACGTGCTCAACAACCAGCGCGCCCAGATCTATGGCCAGCGCGACCGGATCTTCGTCAAGGAGGACCTGAGTGACGATGTCCAGGAAATGCTGGAGCAGGAGGTCGAGGAGCGAATTCAGACCGGCCTGACCGATGAGGAAGGGCCCTGGAAGCTGATCGCCTGGCTCGAGCAGGTCCAGCCGCCGTTCATGACGCGCGACCGCCTCTTCCCCAGCTTTGGATTGTCCCTACTTCTGGAGGAGCTCAATAAAAACAGCGACGATTCGGAATCGTCCTTCCGCCAATCCATGCTTGGCCTGATCACCCGTGCCATCGAGCTGGAAAATGAGCATCACCTGCATGCCATCGAAGGCCTGATCGATAGCACGGAACAAAGTCTCGATTCCCAGGTCGAGTCCCGCAGAGACTCGCTGGATGCCTATTTTGAGGGCCTGCGCGACATGGACGACACCGAGCGTCCTCGTCCCCAGAAAATGCTGGAGGAGATCAGCGGGTTGGTAGGCGTGCAGCTCAGATTGAACAATGAACAATTGAGATCCCTGAGCGAGGATCCTGAGGAGGCCAAGGAAACCATTCAAAACCTGATCTCTGCCAACCTGACCGCCATGTATGCATCGCGTGTGATCTCTGCCGTGCAGAACCGCTTTGGCGAGTCGATCGGCGAACGGTTCGAGATCTCCAATTGGGACGACGCGGCGGAAAAAATCCTGGATGCGGCCGAGAATGCACTGAACAATCGCCGTGAGCGTCTCGTCGGTGAGAACGGCCAGATCGCCCGCGACATCGACACGCTGGTACCGCGCGAGCTCAACGATACGGCAAAGCTTCAGCTCATTCTTAACCTTGCCCAGGGTGCCCGGACAATGTTCGACCAGAAAACCCACCGGCAGGTCCGCCAGGTATACAACCGGTTCAGCTATGTCTTCCTGATTGCCAAGCTGCTTGAAGGGCTGGAGTCCCGAATCGTGGTTGGCCGCGTCCTGGACCATCTCGATGATGCCCAGGAGGCCTTGCAAATGGCATGGGGTGAGCGTGAATACGCACGGGTCGCCTCCAATGCGCAGAGGCTTGCCGATTTTGGCGAAGCCGCCAGGCGTGCCTTCGGCGAGGAAAGACTCAATGAGCCGGTTGCCAGCCTGAGCGAGTCCGACCGGGAGGCACTGATCGAGGCCATCGGCCGGTACGTGCTTAATGAAGTCCACAGGCAGCTGCTTCTGGGCGCCACGTCGGAATTATGGGTCGAGTATTTGACCCGCATCGAGGCGCTGCGTGTTTCGATCAGCCTGGAGGCTTACGCACAGCGTGACCCACTGGTACAATATAAAGGGCGTGCGTCTGAAATGTTCTCGCAGCTGGTGGAGGACATTCGAGGGTTGGTGATCAGCAGATTGTTTGCGTATCGTCCCCAACCCATTGAGATCACGCCTGTCGAAACGAGTGATGCCCCTGTGCCATCGAATCCCTCCCTTCCCGAAGGAGACGGCGGTAAGAAAAAGAAAAGGCGACGCCACTAAACAATAGAAGTATGACAACAGAACGAGCCACCGCTTCCTTAAATACCTATCGTCCTCTTCCCAAGGTTGATCTCCATCGCCACCTCGAAGGGTCGCTACGATTGGAAACGATGCTCGAAGTTGCCACCCAGCACGGCATTACCATCCCCGATGATGTTCTGCGTTTGAGCAACCTGGTACAGGTGCAGGACGCCGATAAATTCACCTTTCAAAACTTTCTGGCCAAATTTAATACCCTGCGTCTCTTCTACCGCTCCCCCGATGTGATCCACAGGATCACGCGGGAGGCGGTCGAGGACGCGGCCAAGGATAATGTCCGATATATGGAGCTGCGCTTCACGCCGGTGGCCCTCAGCCGTGCGGAGCGCTTCCCCCTCCAGGATGTGATCGATTGGGTCATGACCAGCGCCAAGGACGCCGCCCGCAAGTACGATGTGGTAGTGCGGCTGATCGCCTCGGTCAATCGCCATGAAAGCCCCGACCTGGCCGAACAAGTGGCCTGGATCTCGGCGGCTTACATCGAGGATGGCATCGTCGGGCTGGATCTGGCAGGCAATGAGGCCGAATATCCATCCAGTCCATTTTATGGGATCTTCAACGAGGCCAGGCAGGCGGGGCTGCATGTCACGATCCATGCCGGAGAATGGGGACCTGCGGTGAACGTCAAGGAGGCCATCGAAGAATTGGGGGCGGAACGGATCGGTCATGGTGTGCGCGTACTCGAGGACCGGGATATTGTCGCCATGGTCCACGAGCGCGGCACGGCCTTTGAGGTGTGTGTCACCAGCAACTACCAGTCCGGCGTGGTCCGTTCGCTCGATACACATCCGCTGATGACCATGCTGGAGGCAGGCGTCAATGTGACCATCAATACCGACGATCCCAGCATTTCGCGCATCACATTGAGTCATGAGTATTACACGGCCTGCGAGGATCTGCAGATGCCCAGGGATGTACTCTGTGAGCGCATTGTCGCTGCCGCCCAGGCAGGTTTTCTGGCAACCAAGGAAAAAGACAAACTGGTCACTCAATTGAAGAAGGAACTTAAGCTAATGTAGAATTACCACACGGCAAGGATAGCAAAGGCGCTCCTTTGTGTTCTCGCCAGCGCACTGCCCGCAGGCGCAGGTGTCGCGGACTGTGGTTAACTTACCCTGTTCAGGGATTTTTGCCACCAAAGGAGACAAAATGACAGATTTCTTCAACGCACGTGATGTACTCAAAGTGGGGGACAAGCACTACGTTATTTACCGCCTCGACGCACTGGAAAAAGCGGGTCTCACGGACCTGAAGCGACTCCCGTTTTCGATCCGCATCGTGCTTGAGGCCGCCCTGCGCCAATGTAATGACAATGAGATCACCCAGGACGATGTCAAAAACATCGCTGCCTGGACGCCCCAGGGCACGCGCCCGGGGATTCCCTTCCTGCCCGCCCGCGTCGTCATGCAGGACTTCACAGGCGTCCCGGCGATCGTGGACCTGGCCGCGATGCGTTCTGCCGTAGCGCGACTCGGCGGCGACCCAAAGCGGATTAACCCGCTCGTGCCTGTGGACCTGGTGATCGATCATTCCATCCAGGTGGATTTTTTCGCCACACAGGATGCCCTCACCCGCAACACCGAAATGGAATTCCAGCGCAACCGGGAGCGGTATGAGTTCCTCAAATGGGGACAGAAGGCTTTCAGCAACTTCCGCGTCGTTCCGCCGATGACCGGCATCGTTCACCAGGTCAATCTGGAATATCTGGCCGATGTTGTGATGACCAAGCAGGTGAACGGTGAAACGCTTGCCCTCCCGGATACGCTGGTTGGGACCGACTCACACACAACCATGATCAACGGCCTGGGTGTGGTCGGCTGGGGTGTGGGCGGAATCGAAGCCGAGGCCGTCATGCTTGGCCAGGCCATGGACATGCTGCTGCCGGATGTGATCGGCTTCAGGCTGTACGGCAAGCTGCGCGACGGCGTCACCGCCACAGACCTGGTGCTTACCGTCACCCAGATGCTCCGCAAGCGCGGCGTCGTGGACAAGTTCGTCGAGTTCTACGGCGAGGGTCTAAACAGCATGCCGCTGACCGACCGTGCCACGATCGGCAACATGGCGCCGGAATACGGTGCCACCATCGGTTTCTTCCCCGTGGATAATGAAACCATCCGCTACATGCGCCTGACCGGCAGGCCGGAGGAAGTCGTCCAGCGCACGGAAGCTTATATGCGCGCGCAGGGCCTCTTCCGGGAAGAAAATTCCCCCGATCCTGAATTTACAGATACGCTCGAGCTTGACCTTGCTTCAGTTGAGCCATCCCTCGCCGGACCCAAGCGCCCACAGGACCGTGTGCCAATGACCGAATTGAAGGAGACGTTCAAAAAGGCGCTCACTGCCCCGGTCAAGGAACGTGGCTTTGAGCTCAAGCCTGAAGCGGTTGCAAAGGAAGCAACCTTCGGCACCAACGGCGGCTCGATGCCAATGAAACATGGCGCTGTGGTCATTGCCGCGATTACTTCGTGCACGAATACCTCCAACCCATCTGTGATGGTTGGCGCCGGTCTGCTGGCGAAAAAGGCTGTCGAGAAGGGATTGTCGGTCAAGCCGTACGTCAAGACCAGCCTGGCTCCCGGTTCGCGCGTGGTGACGGAATACCTGCGCCAGGCGAACCTGATCGAGCCGCTGGCCGAACTGGGATTCAATATCGTGGCCTACGGGTGCACGACCTGTATCGGTAACTCCGGCCCATTACCCGGGGAAGTGGCCAAGGCCGTGACCGGCAGCGACCTGGTTGCCGCAGCCGTGCTCTCGGGCAACCGCAACTTCGAGGGTCGCGTCCATCCGCTGGTGAAGGCCAACTTCCTGGCCTCGCCGCCTCTGGTCGTCGCCTATGCCCTGGCTGGGACGGTGGATATCGATCTCGATAAGGAACCGCTCGGCGAAGGCACGGATGGTCCTGTTTACCTCAAAGATATCTGGCCCACCCAGAAGGAG
>JBLMZU010000730.1:0-5499 GCA_050258995.1 Bacteroidota bacterium | reverse complement strand
CTGTGTGTTGTGGTCCACATAGACCAGACCGAAGCGCTTTGAGAACCCGCTGTTCCATTCGAAGTTATCCACCAGGGACCAGATGAAATAGCCGTGCAGATTCACGCCGCCTCGAATGGCCTGGGCAGCGGCCTCCATGTAGCCTTCGAGGAAGGAAACACGCAGTGGGTCATGGACGCATCCATTTTCGATCACATCGCTGAAAGATGCGCCGTTCTCGGTAATGTACATATACGGGTTGCCATATTCATTCTTTAGGCGCAGCAGGGTCGTGTGAAACGCGGGCGGGTAGACTTCGCGGCCAGCGTTCGTGTATTGCTGGCCATTGATAATCTGCTCCTGGTCGTTGACGGCTACTTCGTCCACCCAGGCACGCAGGAATGGGACATACCAGGCGGAGTGGGCAAACTCACGGCTGTAGTAGTTGACGCCCAGGAAATCGATCGGACGTGAAATGATCCCCATATCTTCTGCACCAACTTTAGGCCGCGCGATCCCGGCCTGCTTCCAGAGCGGATTGGGATATGTACCCTTGAAGATTCCGTCCAGGTAGAAATCGTTAAAGAACTGATCCGCCACTTTGGCTGCGACGATATCCTTTGGCTTGGATGAAAGCGGATAAATCGGCGTTAAGCTCAGGGTGATCCCAACACGTGCATCCTTCGAAGCAGAGCGGATCCGCTCGACGGCCAGGCCATGTCCCAGTAATTCATGATGTGCCACTCGAAAATACGTGAAAGGATTATGATGGCCCGGCGCGTGGTAGCCGAGCAGGTGACCGAGGGCGGCATGTTCCCACGGCTCGTTGAGCGTGATCCAGTTCTTCGCACGGTCTCCCAGGGCTTTCACAACAATCTCAGCGTAATCGACGAAATACCTTGCCATGTCCCGCCCGGCAAACCCACCGCACAGATCCTGTAAAGCCTGCGGCGTATCCCAATGGAACAGGGTAATGAAGGGCGCGATGTTCCGTTCCAAAAGCATGTCAACGAGACGGCTGTAGTAGTCCAGGCCCTTCTGGTTGATGCCTCCCCGGCCCTCGGGCAGGACACGGCTCCAGGCGATGGAGAAGCGGTAGGCATTCAGGCCGAGCTCGGTCATCAGCGCGAGGTCTCGTTCCGGGCGCTGGTAGGAGTCACAGGCGATATCGGCGTTTTCCCCGGTGCGGATCTTGCCGGGTGTATGTGTGAACACATCCCAGATGGATTTGCCTTTGCCATCCGCAGCCGAACGGCCTTCGATCTGAAAGGCAGCCGTGGCCGTGCCGAACAGGAAACTGGGAGGAAACTGTGGGTAGGTCATGATCATCCCTGGACAGGTATATCTTGAAACTCTACAGAGAGTTGAGAAGTGCCATGTAATTCGAAGATGATCAGTTCGTTCTCTCCCTGTTTTAGCAGGGGAGCAGGGACGTACAGCGTCTTTTGCGGACCACGTTCCCAGTAGCGGCCAAGGTTGAAGCCGTTCAGCCAGACAACGCCCTTCGTCCAGCCAGGGAGCGCCAGGAAGGTATCGGCTTGTTGATCGACGGTGAAATGGGCGCGGAAAAAAGCCGGGAAGGAGCCGGTTTGCGCCGGACCAAACCCCAGCCGGCTTAAGTCATTGAGAGGCAGTGGAAAGACCTGCCAGCCAAACTGGTACTGGTCGTTGACAGTTACGCCGGTGATACCTTTGCGGTCAAGCAGCGCGGGTCCGAAATTGATGCGTCCCATGTTCTCGACCAGGACATCGAGCTGCGCATCCTTTTCAAGATCCACGGCAGAATACTCATTGCCCGATTCGCGATCGAGCACATCAAGCATTTCCCCGTCAATGAAGAGCTGGGCGCGATCATGCAGATCATGCACCCGCAGAATACCCATGCGCGGCCCCGATACCAGGGTCCGATAGAGGATAAATCCGTAATCCTGGTCGTACATTTCCATTGGGACGGGAGTTATTTCGTTGCGCGGCCGACTCAAAACATCCAGTGACTCGAACAAGCCGGCAGATTCCGTCATCTCGATTGAGCCATAGGCATGCCTGGGGAGAGGCTGGATGTGAGCCGTGGAAGGCAGCTCCATATATTTCTTCAATACTTCGCGGTATCCCTCATAGCGCGCTGCAAGATCCCCATCTTCGGCGATCGGGCAGGCGTAGTCATAGCTGGTAACATCCGCCTGATAGGGACCGGGATAAGCGTTGGCGCCATTCATGAATCCAAAGTTGGTGCCGCCGTGGAACATGTAGAAGTTCACCGAGGCACCGGTTGCCAGGATCTCGTCCAGTGTGTCCAGCGAGCGCTGGATCGAGCTGCCGCCATCTTCGGCAATGTGATGCTCCTCGCCCCAATGGTCGAACCAGCCGGACCAGAACTCCATTACCATCAAGGGGCCCTCGGGCTGGTATTCCCGCAGCCTGGCAAATGCCTCCTTTGCATCGAAGGCAAAATTGACCGTCTTGAACACGTCTGGCAGCGTCCCACCCTGCAGGCAGTTGTCGCGCGGACCATCCGAGGTGAACAGGAACGAGTCGATGCCGCGGGCGCGCATCCCATCCTTCAAGTGATTCAAATAGACTTTATCATTTCCATAGCTGCCGTATTCATTCTCGACCTGCATGGCAATGATGGGACCGTCGTGCGTCGATTGGAGCGGCGCAAGGCGCGGCAGCAGCGCATCGAAGAAGCGATCCACGGCCTGCAGATAGGGTGGGTAGGCGCAGCGGACCTGCATGGATGGATCCTTGAGCAGCCAGGACGGCAGCCCGCCAAAATCCCATTCGGAGCAGATGTAGGGACCGGGCCGGACGATGACTTTCAGTCCAACCTCCGCGGCGGTCTCGATGAATTTGACCAGGTCGAGCATTCCATCAAAACGGAATTCACCCGGGCGCGGCTCGTGCAGGTTCCAGGCCACATACGTCTCGACTGTGTTCAGCCCGAAGGCGCGCATTTTCTCCAGCCGGTCCCGCCAGTATTCGGGAACCACGCGGAAGTAATGCATTGCGCCGGACAAGATGCGGAAAGGCCTGCCATTCAGTAGAAACTGGTCCCGGGACGTTGTGAGGGTCATTGTGTCTCCTTATTTCGTAAGAGGGATTTCAAGGGTGCAGCTTTCATCGGAGGTTAGCGTAAAAGGCTCGGGCGAAAGTTTAGCGGCATGCGAGCCATGAATGTGAATCTGGTACGCTCGTTCTACAGGGATGACGCTTCGATCGCCGCTGGCCGGATGAATGGTGAATTGCCTCCCCTGGAGGGAGAACCGGGTCACAGCATATTTGCCGCGTTCGTAATCGGTGCTCTCGCCATCATCCTCGTAAAGATCAAAGGTGTTGTCGGCGCCAGGGAAGATATGAAGATCCAGTTCTTTCGGATTTTCGATCCTGCCCCAGCCGACTCGGGGCGAGAGCGGGACAATGGCGCCGGCTCTGGCGAAGACAGGAATGTCCGCAAGGGACGCGGTGATTTCATGCCATCCTCCGCCCGAGAGATGCTCATTCGTAAAGAAGTTATACCAGTCTCCGGGCGGCAGCCAGACGCGTTTGTCCGCGAGACCGGTCTTCGGGTCGGCCGGATCGGTGATGGGTGCGGCGATCAGCTCCGAGCCGAAGTAATACTGTCCCTTTGCCTCGAAAGCTGACGGGTCATCCATATTCCCATAATACATGGGCGTGACCAGGCTGATGCCGGTCTTGTGGGCGCGCCAGGCCATGCTGTAAATATAGGGGATGAGTGCATGGCGAAGCTGCATCGCCTCCCGGGCGGCATGATAGATGCGCTCCGGTTTCCCCCACGGACGGCGGTCCAGCTCGGCCCGGCTGGTGCTGTGCAAACGGAAAATGGGGCTGAAGACACCGAACTGCACCCAGCGGAGATAGAGCTCCGGCGTGCCGTCCTTCATCATATGGCCGCCGATGTCGTGACTCCACCAGCCGTAGGCAACATTGGCAGCCGTGGAAGTGAAGTAAGGCTGGTAGGCCAGCACCTGCCAGCGGACAAATGTATCGCCGCTGAAGCCGATCGGGTAACGATGGTTGCCCAGCCCACCCCAGCGCGAGAACACAAAGGGCCGCTTGTGCCCGTCACGTCCCAGATCATAATAATGAAGATGGTTGAGCATCCAGAGTGGGTCCAGGCCGGGGACTTTGCTTTTTGTGCCCTGCTGCCAGTCCATCCACCAGAAGTCGATGCCATCCTTTTCATAGGGATGGTGAAGGATTTCGAAGTAGCCCTCCATGAAATGCGGGTCGGCGATATCAAATGGAACCGGTTGCTGCAACGCAGGATCCATGCCCATCCACTTTGCCAGCGCTTCGTACTGTTCCTCATGCGGATGGATCCCGCGCGCCGGATGCAGGTTTAGCGCTGTTCGTAATCCCTGATCGTGCAGCCATTGAATGAAGCCGTTTGGATCCGGAAAGAGCTTACGGTTCCAGGTGTAGCCGGTCCAGCCATCGGACGAGTTGCCTGTCCTGGTAATGTGCCAGTCCATGTCGACGATGCAGACGGAGAGCGGGATCTCACGCGAGCAGAATTCCTCCATCAGAGCCCTGAGCTCCTCCTGCGTATAGGCCCAGTATCGACTCCACCAGTTGCCAAGGATGTAGCGCGGGATCATCGGCATTGGCCCGCT
This sequence comes from Bacteroidota bacterium, assembly GCA_050258995.1. Taxonomy (GTDB): domain Bacteria; phylum Chloroflexota; class Anaerolineae; order Anaerolineales; family Villigracilaceae; genus Defluviilinea. The sequence goes on along the minus strand of JBLMZU010000730.1, from coordinate 886 downwards.
GATACGCGTGAAGTCCTGCAGGCAGGCGGCGTAGTCAGTGCCGTAGCCAAAGAAATATAAATCCTTTGATGAAACCCTAAGGGTCTTAAAGACCCTTAGGGTTTGGGTAGGACGTGGCTCGAGCCAGCCGGATTCATTGAAGACCAGGGATTTCGAATCATCCACCACTGTCCAACCCAAGCGGGAAAGCAGGCCGTTCTCGAGCCGCGTGGTCGCCGCGACCCCGTCGAGAGTCCGGGCTGTCCCTTTCAGATTGTCTTTTTGACTGGAGCCATAAATCCAGGTGGTTCCCGTTTGTTTCATCGTGATGGACAGGGAACTGGAGGTGAAGCCAAGCCGGCTGGGCTTGTACTTCAAGTATAAAAATTGGGTTTCGATCTCGACGAGCTCGCCAATGGAGGTTTTAAATTCGGGGACTGGCTGTTCGCGGTGCCAGAAGGCCTGGGATGGGCGGTTCTCAAACTTGTTTTCCGGGCTATATTCCATGCGGATCAACCGGTCGGTCAGTACCGTGAAGCGGACATTTGGGGCTGTAACGACAGCCGCAGGATTTGCAACAGGATGGAACGTTGGAACAGGGGAAAAGGGCATCAGGTCCTCACTAGGCAGATTTCAGATGGATAGCTGCCAGGCTTCCAATGCGCTGGCAGGTGACAACAGGCGGATCTTCCAGCAGCCACCGTTTGCAAGAATCGGGCGCAACCAGGTGGCCAGGCATTCCCGCTCGTTGACGAATACCTCCACGACCGAATGATCGATGAAAACGTGCAGGCTCAGCGGCTCGGCCGGGTTGAACTGTTCCAGCCTGCGCTTTTCGCGCAAAACATGCAGCCCGCCGCTGACCAGATCCACGGTCAGTGGATACTCATGTTCATTGTCCTCCAAG
>JBLMZU010000729.1:0-3498 GCA_050258995.1 Bacteroidota bacterium | reverse complement strand
GCCGCATGTCTGAGGCCACGCTCGAGACCTACATCCGCCAGCTACTGGAGTCGCACCACACACCCAATGTCACCATCGCCTGGCAGGGCGGCGAGCCGACTTTGATGAAGTTGGAATTCTTCAAGCACTCCATTGCGCTGGTTGAAAAATACCGCCAACCCGGCCAGACAGTGGAGCATACCTTTCAGACCAATGGACTGGTGCTCGACGATGAATGGTGTGCCTTTTTCAAGGAACACAATTTTCTGGTCGGCCTGAGCGTGGACGGCCCGCGCGAGATCCATAACACGTATCGCCTCGACCGCAATGGAAAAGGGACGTTTGATCTGGTGATGAAAGGCTGGCGTGCCCTTCGCAAACATAATGTGGACTTTAACATTCTTTGCACCGTGAATGCCGCCAACGAACACCACGGGAGAACGGTCTATCGTTTCTTCCGCGATGAGCTGGGTGCAAAGTGGGTGCAGTTCATCCCGATCGTCGAGCGCGCCACGGCGGAAACTCTCGAGATCGCCAACCAGGGTTGGAGCGAACATCCCGGTCAGAAGCGCCTGCTCTACACACAGGAAGGAACCCTGGTCACTGAGCGTACCGTGGGCGGTGAACAGTACGGCCGCTTCCTGGTGGATGTTTTCGAAGAGTGGCTGCGCCATGACGTGGGTAAGGTCTTCGTCCAGCTCTTTGACGTGACTTTTGAGGCCTTCTTTGGCCGCCATCAGCTGTGCATCCATGCCCCCACCTGTGGCTTCGGCCCGGCGCTGGAGCACAACGGCGACCTGTATAGCTGCGACCATTTCGTCGAGCCCCGTTACCTGCTCGGCAACATCCACAAAACCCATATGCTGGAGATGATTACCTCGCCCCAGCAGCGCAAGTTCGGGGAGGACAAGCGCGATACCCTCACCGCCCAGTGCCGGAACTGCGCGGTTCTAGCTCTGTGCAATGGCGGCTGTCCGAAGGATCGCTTCGCACTTTCAGGCGACGGCGAGCCAGGCCAGAACTACCTGTGCGCCGGTCTGGAACTGTTTTTTATGCATACGACGCCGGCATTCCAGGTGATGGTGCAACTCATCCGCTCGCGCCGCCCACCTGCGGAGGTAATGACCTGGGTTGCTGACAGAGATGCGAAGCGCGGACCTTATCAACCCTGCCCCTGTGGAAGCGGCAAAAAATTCCGCTTCTGCCACGGGGACAAAGAGCCAGAGTCGTCCTTCAGCCATGTCGAGCTGGAAGCGTCAGCGCCCTGACAAAGTGCGTCATATTGTGCCCAGAAGGAGCCTCGCGGTTCAACGGTCGATGGCGAATGAACAATAAGCGATAAACGTCAGAATGACACGAATCAAATATACCTACAACGGGCAGCCAGGTCTGGGCTGCTCATCAAAACACTACAAAAGGAGAAATGTTATGAACGCAAAAAGACCAAATATCCTGATCATAACAACGGATGAGCTTCGCGATCCGCCCGGTTACGAATCAGAGGAGGTGAAGGCCTGGCGTCGTGAGACGCTGAAGGGCGAACAGAGCCTGCGCGATAGTGGGGTTACGTTCGGACACCACTACATTATGTCGGCTGCCTGCACGCCCAGCCGCGCATCCTATCTGACGGGCCAATACCCGTCCATGCACGGCGTCACCCAGACCGACGGGCTCGCCAAGAGCGCCGAAAGCGAAGACATGTACTGGCTCGACCCGAATGGGGCGCCAACCATGGGTGACTATTTCCGCGCAGGCGGCTACCGCACCTACTACAAGGGCAAGTGGCATGCCTCGCACCCACACCTCGAAGACCCGGACGGTGGCGGCTACCTGCTGTCCATCAAGGATGATGGGACCCGGGTCCCGGAAAATATCCAGAAGTACCTGGAAGCCGATCTGCTCGACGAATATGGCTTCTCGGAATGGGTTGGACCTGACCCGCACGGGCTCGGGAAGCACAACACTGGCACGATGAAGGATAAGTTCACAGCCGACGAGGTGGTGGAGCTTTTGCAGCGCTTCGACCAGGAGCAGAACGACCAGCCCTGGCTGACGGTTTGCTCGTTCCTAAATCCGCACGATATCTGTCTCTACGGTCTTGTTGCCCTGGTCCAGGGTCTCCGCTACCACACCGGGTCCATCCCGGATATCGCCGACGCGCCCTCACACAATGATGATATGTCAACCAAGCCTTCCTGCCAGGAGAGCTACGTGGAGGCCTGGGGGAAGATATTTGCGCCGCAAAAAGATGCCGAGCTCCAGCGCAAATTCTATTACCAGCTTCTGGCCGAGGTCGACGGGAACATTGAACGCGTTCTCGAGACATTGCGCGCCACGAAAGCTTATGAGAACACGATTGTGATCTTCACCGCCGACCACGGCGAGCTCCTCAGCACCCATGGCGGCATGCACGAGAAATGGCATAACGCCTACGAGGAGACCTTGCATGTGCCATTCGTGGTCTCCAGCCCACTGATCCAGGGCGGGCCGCGCGAAGTGGACGCTCTGACGAGTCACGCCGACCTGATCCCGACCCTTCTCGGCCTTGCCGAAATCGACCAGGAAGAGGCGCTTGCCAAGCTAGCCAGCGACCACGACGCCCGACCGCTTGTGGGCCGCGACCTCTCCCGCCTGATCCTCGGCACAGGCGCGGACGCGCCGTCCGATCCTGTCCTCTTCATGACCGATGATGAGATCAGCGAAGGCAATGCCAAGCCCGGCAGCCCGTTCATGAAGCTCGCCAAAGGTTTGGGCACCTACCAGTTTATCAAGCAGCCCAACCACATCGAGACCGTTGTCGCCAGAGTCGCTGTTGATGGCGCTCCGCACCTCGTCAAGTTATCCCGTTACCACGACAACCAGCAGTTCTGGACGTTCCCGGGCGAGGCCGACAAGCGGCTCCAGAAGCATAAAAAGTATATCAAGGTCACGGAGCCCGATCCCGACGAGTACGAGCTGTACGATCTCACAGTTGACCCGTACGAGCAGTGTAACCTTGCTCACCCGAAGAACGCTGACGACAAATCCAAAAAACTCCAGGAGACCATGCTTGTACTCCTGGTGGAGCAGCTCGAGGCCAAGCGCCTCGCCCCCGCCGATGGCGAAGTACCCGGTTACCGCCCGCCCATGGTCGGTGAATTGGTCAAATAATTACGAATCAGGCCTGACAGGTTCCTCAGACCTGTCAGGCCTGAACAGGATGAAGAAAGATGAATGACTTATGTCGTTTCAATCCAGCTGAATTTACAACAGCCCCCCACCAGACCGAGGGCTGGATTGATTTCCGCAAGTCTCCAGATGAGGTGTTCGCCGCGCTTGCCGATCATGCCTCCCTGGGTGATTGGATACCGTTCGTGCAAGAGATTACGGTTGAACATCCGCATGAGGTTGCCCCGGGTGAGAGCACCATTGGCACGGCACGGCACATTCTCATGAAGGGCGGATTGGAGATCGTCGAAACGGTTGTCTATTGGAACCCTCCGCATTGTTATGCCTACACCGGGAAAGGAAAACACTTTC
>JBLMZU010000728.1:0-3014 GCA_050258995.1 Bacteroidota bacterium | reverse complement strand
TTGCGATCTTCTTCAAGCGCGTGTACGGTCTACGGAGTCCCAGAACAAGATAAACTGCGAGAACCGGTAGAGCTGCAAGCGGCATATCAAACATGACAAGAGCCACTGCCAGGCCGCCGCCGATCAAAAGATACTGCGAGAAATCCCTGATCGCCGCAGCATAAAACTCTCCCGGATTGACACAGTAATAACCGGACCGGCGAATCAAAGCCATCACATCACCTGTATCAGCAACATTAGGATCAAAGTGCTTTGGAAGGACTGTCAGCAATATTGCATGGAGGGTTGTGTGGCGGCGTTGTGTCGGAAGACGAAAGCCATCATCCACTACGGGTGTAAGAAGAACATTCGATCGCCGCCCGGACAAAAGCACCTGGAATAAGCCGATCAACTCGTGGACCAGAATGGTGACACTTAGTGCTGCAACAAAAGCAAAGATTTTCATTGATTTTCTCCTGAAGGAAGCTTGTTGCAGTGTACATTGTCTGCAGGGTGGGTCCCCCTCGAGGCGACGAAACATATGAGAGATAACAAGGTTAAATACCCCCAGAAGTGTAGGTCCCCCGTTATTCTTGCCTATCTATTCCGGCGATTCAGTATTGACAATCACATCCCAATCCGCAACTTCCTTCAGATAAGTGATCTGGTCGGGCGTGCGTTCCACGTTCCGTGGCCAGGCCGGCGTCACATACCTGGTTGCTCCAGAGCCCGACTCCCATGTATCACCGCCAAACGTATCGGGCCATAAGGGATGTGAGCCCTTATTCCAATCCTCAGGTAAACCACCGTTCAGTCCCTGCGCACACTCAAACCAATACTCCAGGGCGCTGAAGCGCGCTCCCCAAAAAGCCCGGTTCAGCGCCAGCCGAATTCGTGGATTGCGGACAATCTTGTAGCGCGCGATGCAGTATTTACAGAGTGGAATGTGATTTTCAGGACGAAGCAGTCGCCAGGAGATTTCCGGAGGCATTACTGGCGGTACATCCAAAACAGGTCTCCAAGATCCATTCCTGCCGCATCCGATACAGACGGCCTTTAACGCTGTTTTCCAGCCGGGCATGGATCCGTTCATTGCAGCCAGGAGCTCATCACCAAACTGCCGTTCGGATCTCACCAGGTCAACGCAAAGAGGGAAGGCGCCTGGCGGCAGGCTCCAGCGGGGGTTGTTTCTATTGTCCAGGATAAAACCTGCTGAAGAAAGGATATTCCCTCGGTCCCAGGGAGAATACCGTTGCTTCAGCTTCTGAGGGTCCAGAATGCCTTTCTCATTCAGGCAGGTTTGTTTTACGCTGCGAATATGGGCGTAAGAGTCCGCGAACAGGCGAAAAAGCAGAAGGTGGGCAGAAACGACTGAATCCATTCCGCCGACAGGCTGATCATCGGAAATGCGAGGCATGGCTTGTGAAATTTCTCTAATCGTTTTCAGTTCTTCGGCATACTCAACATCAGGATCCATTTCGAGCACGAGCTTGCCGGCCGGCAGGTGGATAAACCGCCAGGGTCTCACTACCTCATCAAAAACGACTTGTGCGCTTTCAGTGTCATCATCGATCACTACGATCCTGAGCGGAGGGCACCACATTGTGTGGAACAGCCGTGACGTAGGGTGTGGATAGCGGAAAATAAGGATTTTGTCACCCAACTTCCTGCTGAACTGGGCTCCCATAGCTCGCTGTAGACGTGTATTCATCCAGTCGTGTTTCTGCATTGTTCATCTCGATGAGCGTGTCTGCAGACACGCACTTGACTGAGTTTTGGCGACCGTGTCTGTAGACACGCTCCTTAATTGGGTTTGGCAGGCGTGTCTACAGACACGCTTCTGGCCCGGCTGGGACGCTTGTGCAGAGACCTAACCTTGCCCGGTCACGGCAAGCGTGTCTGCAGACACGCATTTCTCTATATCAAATCTCTGGCGCTTGCCGGTTGGATCTCTTTCAACACATGGAAGCGTTTTCATCAACTGCTCCACAAGCCGCATGGAGATCACAAAATTAATATTTGGCTGCAATCTACCCTCTATTACCCCCTCCCCACGGTCTATCATTCTTTACAAAATGCCTGAGAACCAGGCTGCCTGGATGCAAAGGTTCCGGGCCATCCTAACTGGTCTATAGCAGTTTAGTTCTAAACCGATTTATTTTATTCGATTTTGCCAAATTTGGGTTTACTATTTTGTTAGTAATTCCAAGTTGCCTATGATATCCCAATCCGCCTGCGATCTGCTTCGGCAGGCTGCCCTCAGTCTGCATGACCGCCACCGGGACCGGGGAAGGTAAGAGCGTTGTCTTCAAGACGGGAATAAAAAGCCATACCCTTTTCAGTTGACATCTCCCCGTAATTCGGCCTCTGCAACAGATTCAGGAGAAGGAGGAGAATTACTGAAAAGACAGACTGACCATCTGCCTTTTCTTTTGAATGAATGAACCCCGCCGCAAGCGGACGGGGTATCGTCCGCTAAAGTTGTAGAGCACTTACTAACCCTACGCACGCCGCAGAGCGGCGGGGTATTAGACCCTTGATAGAAGACAGATAAATGGCACCCCCCGCGATTACAACGCTGGCAAAAGGTAAACAATTATGAGGATTGAGGACATGAACAACTGAAGCAGGCGTTCAGGACACGAGCCGTTGAACTTGGTTTTGCTAGTAGTATACTTGCACGAGCGGCCCCACGGACTCGCATAAACTGGCAGGTTGGTAGTCGAGTATTTGCGAATTGTTCATATGATGAATATTGGTATCTGGCAACAATTCGCTCGTTTGAGGGCGATCAGGTGTTTGTTCGTTTTGATGATGGAGATAAAGAGTGGATAGTCCGCGATCACCTTATGCCCATTGACCTAGAGGTCCGTGACGCGGTTGTGTGCAAATATAAGAGTGGCCTATATTATTTTCCAGCCCATAAATTACAGACGGAAGGAGGGCGTATCAGTGTTCAGGATAACTACGATGCAACAACATCGCCAGATTGTACGGCGCCTCGTGTCGACAGTTCGTCGCGTTTCCTTTTGCCA
>JBLMZU010000727.1:0-11347 GCA_050258995.1 Bacteroidota bacterium | reverse complement strand
TCTCGGGGTGGCATCAGACGGGCTACCTGTACTACTCAACCTGCATGACCCGATACCAGGTCCGATTCTCCTGTGCGGTGACTCGGGAAGCGGAAAAACCGCCTTTCTCCAGATCGTGGCTTCAGCAGCCGGAAAGCTGCATCAGCCGGACAATCTCCAGTTCGGTGTATTGACCAGCCATCCCGACGAATGGAAATCGATGGAAAGCATTCCCAACAATGTGGGGGTCTTTCCTTTATATCATAAGTCTTCGGAGGACTTTATTTTGTCCCTGGCCTCCTGGGCACATGGAAACAAGTCCAGCCAGCAATCTGTTCTTCTTCTGATCGATGACCTGGAGGCTGCCACCAACCTGGACTTTGATGCCAAGCAGAATTTACGCTGGCTGTTCCTACGTGGACCCGCACGCCGCGTCTGGCCGATCATCACGCTCAATCCGAATCGCATGGAAAACATCATGCCCTGGCTGGATGCGTTTCACACCCGTATCCTTGGTCCCATTGGGAATTCAAACCATGTACACACTTTGGACGCTGAAGCCGCAAATTTGAATTCCTTGAATAGTGGTACACAGTTCACATTAAGGGAAGGAGAGAACTGGTTAAAGTTCTGGATCCCGTCCGTTCATTCATAAAGGAGTAAATTCTATGCACACTGGTATGTTATGGTTCGATAACTCACAATCTACTCTTCCTGTAAAAATTCAAAAAGCGGTGGAATACTATCATAAGAAGTATGGGCGTACCCCTGACCTGTGCCTGGTCCATCCCAGCATGCTGGACAAGGATCAGACCCGGTTGGAAGTCAACAAGCTGATCGTCCGCCCCTACCGGCCCGTTCTACCGGGCCACATCTGGATTGGCATCGAGGACAAAAACTAGTCGAAGTTGCTGGTGATTTTCCAGCGCGAGTCCCTGTCCCTTGCAAAGCCTCCCGTGGAACTGGCCCATGGGAGGTCTTTTTTTAACCGATGGCCACAACCACAGCCACGGAATGACTCCGGCTGTGACTGATGCTGACAGACCAGGTCCGCAGGCCCTTCTCTTCTGCCTTTTGTTTCGCTGCCCCATGCAGGGTCAATACCGGCGCATTTTGTTCATCACCCAGGATCTCGACCTCCAGCCAGGAGACATCACCGATGCCGCAGCCCAGGGCCTTTGCCGCAGCTTCCTTGGCTGCGAAACGTCCCGCCAGCGACTCGGTGCGTTTCCCGCATTGATCCAGCTCGGCAGGCGTGTAGATCCGTTCCAGGTAATGCCTTCCATGCCGCGAGATCACTTCCTCGATGCGGGCGATCTCGATCAGGTCCACTCCGGTAGCAAGCTTCATCCTTCCAGACCTCAAGGTCCGGCTACGGCGATCGCGAGCCGATTAATGTCGATAAACTTTCTGGCTGTGTTCAGCACGTCTTCCCGTGCTACTTCGTTCACGACGTTGCGATAGCGCCGATAATAATCCAGCCCTAGCTTGTGTCGTTCGATATTGAGCAGTGCATTCGCCACACCGCCATTGGACTCCAGGGAAAGTGGCAGGCGTCCGATGAAGTTGGCCTTGCTGTCCGCCAGCTCCTCCTCGGTGACCCCCTCCTGCACAAAGCGATCCAGTTCGTCCTGGATCAACTGGCGCGCCCTGGCAACATTTTGCGGGTTGACGCCGGCGCTCACCTCCCAAGAGCCAGGACCGGTTCCAGCGCTCAAGCTGGAATAGGCATAATATGCCAGCCCTGATTTCTCGCGCACCACATCCCCGATGCGTCCCATCATGCCGAACTGGCCGAGGATGTTATTCCCCAGGGAAGCAGACATATATTCGGGATCCTTGCGACGCGGACCATTTGTACCGATCACAAGATCGGACTGGAATTTGCCTGGGATTCGGTGGTGTTTACTGACGGTCTTCTTGAGCAGTTTCGGCTCGGGAAGCACAAACGGTTCCTTCTGATCTTTGACCTGCCAGCCGCCTAATGAGCGTCTGACCTGTCGGATGGCTTCCTCCGGCTGCACCGCACCGACGATGGCAATCACCATTCCGCGCGGTCCATAATGATCCCCATGAAAACGGATGAGGTCACTGCGAGTGATCTTACCGATCGTCTCGGGGTAGCCATCCTCCGGACGGCTGTAGGGATGATCCTTAAATAGGATCTGGTCGAAGGTAATGGAGGCCATATCCGAGGTGTCCTGGGCGCGGATGGCCAGGCCTGTTAGCAGCTGGGCACGCAGCTTCTCGATCTCCGTTTTTGGGAAGGAAGGCGCGGTGAGGGTCTCCGTCAGGAGATTTAAGAGTAGGGGCAGATCCTCCGCCAGCGAGCGGCCGTTAAATCCGGACGTGTGCACGCCGGAACTGAACCCCAGGCTTGCGCCCACCGATTCGAGCTCATTGTAGATCCTGTCGAAGGTGCGGGTTTTCGTGCCGCGCATTAGGGCAAAAGAGGTGTATTCCGCCAGCCCGAGCTTATCCTCCGGATCGTAGAGCGCTCCCGCGCCGAAAAAGCCGCTGATGACCACCGAGGGACTATTGAAGTTGGAACGCGTCAGGATGGTGATCCCGTTCGGCAGGACCTCGCGATAGATGTCATCCGGTCCGGGCAATGAGTGGAGTGTATCCATTATTTGTTCTCCCCTTAACCAAGTGGAACGTAAGTGCCGACGACACGACTCTGCGGCTTGAAATATTCATTCGCTACGCGCTGGACATCTTTCACCGTCACGGCAGCAAGCCGGTCCAGGTAGGTCTGGAACCAGGCATAATCGGCGAACATCTCCGCGTAGCCCATCCAGAATCCCTGGTTGGTGATGTTCTCGCTTCCATAGGCAAACAGAGCCCGCGCTTGCTTGATGGCACGCCTGATCTCCTCTTTTGAAACCTTCTCCTCCTTCACACGCTGGATCTCCTTATCCAATACAGCAAGCGCCTGCTCGGGCTTGCGCTTCGGATGGACGGTCATGGTGATCGTGTACAGGAAGGGATCGATCGTGGCCTGGGCGCCGCCGTGGACGCTGACCGCGACTTCCTTATCCACCAGCGCCCGATAGAGACGCGAGGTTTTGTTCGAGATCCCGCCGCTAAACATGTTGAGGTTGCTCGGCCCGGCAAGCAGGCTGTCGAGTACGCTTAACGGGAAGAAATCGGGATGCGAGGCAGATGGAAAACGGTAGCAGGTCTGGACGTAGCAGGTTTCGCCCGGTCCCTCCACCGAGAGCCGCACCTCCCCATTCTGTAATGGCTCAGGACGGGCCAGACGTACCGGTGCAGGTCCGGCGGGCACGGATTCAAATAATTCCCGGATGCGCGCCAGCATGGACTGTGACTCAAAATCACCGGCCACGGCCATGACGGCGTTATTCGGTACATAGAACGCCCGGTAATGCCTGTAGAGATCGTCGCGGGACATGGTCAGCAGGTCGGCCATGTCGCCGATCACCTCGTGATGGTAGGGATGGACGCGGAAAGCGGTTTGCTGGATGGCCTCTCCCAGCAGGAAGAGCGGCTCGTTCTCGTTGCCCTCCCGCTCCGAGGTGATGACCGTGCGCTCGGAGGCCACCTCTTCCGGATCGAACAGGCTGTTGACCATGCGGTCCGACTCCAGGCGCAGGGCAAGATCGATCTTGTCGGCCGGCATGGTTTCGAAATAGGCAGTCCAATCCATATAGGTGAACGCATTCCAGGTGCCTCCCTCCCGGGAAATGGAGCGGTCGAGCATGTTGGCCGGGAACTTTTCGGTCCCCTTGAATTGCATATGCTCCACCCAGTGTGAGACACCGGTATGCCCCTGCACCTCATCCCGGGACCCAACCCGATACCAGAGCCAGGAGGAAATGATCGGCGCGGTGTGGATCTCCTTGAGAAAGACCTTGAGCCCGTTGGAGAGCGTCGTTTCCGTATGGCTGTTGTTCATGGGGTAACCGTTCCTGAAGCCGGGTTAAGATTGGAAGTACAAACCGCCTGGCCACCCTCGATCGCATTCGGCTGTACGAAGCAATACCAGGGCTTGACCACCTGCTGCAGGCCCACGAATGGCTGATGCAGCTCGGTCTCATTAAGGGGAATATCCACCGGGACGTTCAACTCAACGGGTATCGTATTTTGCACGGTGAGTGGGAAATTGAGTGTCACCATGAGAGGCGTACCTGCCGGCAGCGTGACCTGGGCGGGCGCGTTAATGCTCATGGAACTGGTATTGATCACTACGTGCGCGTTTTGGATCACAGCTCTCTCGGCCAGGGTGATACTCGTAGTTGCCTGCACAGGCACAACAATATTGAGCGGAATATTGGCTTTTACGGGCACGGTCCGTGTGATGCGTGCCTGATCCATCTTTACGAAATTACTGTACAGCCCCCCGAGCAAACCGGTGGTCTTATCTGTCGCAAGGCCCCTGATCGAGCCGAGCATCTGCCATAGGAACAAAAGTATGATGATCAGAATAACATTGACCGTCAGTGACAGGATGCTGGCAATCGTCCAGAATGCGGGGAGAAACTTGAAGCGCCAGCGGGGTCGATCCTCAACCGGCGGGGAAACCGGCTCTGGCTCAAGGAGAGGGGGAGGCGGGGTTTCTGCAGGCGGGTTACCGCTGTTCCTACGAGGCAGTCGCGCTCTTATGGATTCATTCATGTCAATATCCTGGTTTGTTCTTGATTCACCGGTTTCATTTGGATTTGGAGCAGGTGTGGATATGCGACCTCCAAAGCTGATAAACAATCTTAGCATAGATATGGGATTAAGAGACAAAATTTGTCCCGTAAAACATTCCCAATCTTCTGCAGGAAACGGATTCATGTGTGGTCCGAATCTATAGGTTTCAGACATAACTATAACAATCGAAATCTTGTGAAGCAATTATTTTACGGCTATAATCTGCCCGCCCTTATCCATTTTTCGAATGCCAGACCAGTCAAGGAGGTTTTGTGACCAGTCAATTTTTTGTGGCCGTCATTGGCGCCGGCCCTGCGGGGTTGTTTGGAGCCCGTGAGCTGGCAAATCTTGGAGCGCGAGTCGTACTTTTCAACCGTGATATCAAACCGGGTGGGCTAGCAGAGTATGGAATTTATCCCAACAAGCACACGATGAAAAATGGTCTGCGAAAACAATTTCGCCAGATCCTGGATCTGCCCAACCTGGACTATTACGGCAATGTGACCATTGGTACGCAGGGAGATCTGACCCTGGATGATCTGCGTGAGATGGGCTTTCAGGCCATTTTGGTGACAGCCGGGGCCCAGGGGACCAAGTGGCTGGGCCTGCCGGGTGAGAACCTGGAAGGTGTCTACCATGCCAAGGATGTTGTTTATTTCTATAATCAGCTCCCGCCATACAGCCAGCAGAGCTATCTGTTTGGCAAGAAGTGTGCGGTTGTGGGCGCCGGCAATGTGATGCTGGATATTACTCATTTCCTCTCCCGCGAGCTTAAAGTCGATGAGGTGATCGCCGTGGTACGGCGTGGGCCTGCCGAGGTGAAGTTCGATAAAAAGGAAATGGAATATGTCATCGCCAACCTGGACCAGGCGGCGCTGGATGCCGAGATCGAGCGTGTAACCCCCATCATGCAGGCGGTTCACCAGGATCCGGCTGCAGCGCGTGCGACGATCCTGGAGGCCCTGCCGAAGGCGCTTCCCAAAGTTTCCGATACGCGGTTCCGCTTTGAGTTCCTGGCCTCCCCGGTTGGGATGATCGGCGATGAGAACGGACGATTAAAACAGATGGAGATCGAGGATAACTTCCTGGTCGAATCCAACGGGGGCACCAAGGCTCGCAGCACCGGCAACAAGCGTCTGCTGGATGTGGAGACGGTCGTCTTTGCCATCGGTGACAAGGTGGATGAAGGCTTTGGCCTGCCTGTGGAATGGAATGAATTCGTCAAGAACCAGAGTCCGCGCTTTCCGGTCGAAAACATTTCCTACGAATCCCCTTATGAGGATGTGTTCGTCGGCGGCTGGTCGCGGCAGGCAAGCACCGGCCTGGTCGGCTATGCCCGCAAGGACGGAACAAACGCGGCGAAGGCGGTCTGGCAGTATCTGCAGACTCAACAGCCCAGCGTGCCCAATGTGGAAGCCGTGGCCGAGCGGCTCAAGAAACTGGGCAAGCCGGTCGTACTGAAGCAGGATGTCAAGAAGCTGGAGGCCGTCGAGCTGGCCGAAGCCCAGAAACAGGGACTGGAAGCCTTCAAGTTCACCACCAACGATGAGATGCTGCAGGCCGTTGGATTGAGTGAAACAGTGTAGTGACCACCCCCTCTCCTATTCGAAGAGGGGGTTTTCTTTAAAATAGCTCATCCAAAATTTCTGTTGTGTGTTCTCCCAACCTGGGCGGTGGACTCTTGTACTGCACAGGTGATCCACTGAACTTGAGAGGAGAGCCAACGAGCGGCACTTTCCCAATCGTGGGATGTTCCATTTCAATTAACATGCTTCGGGCATTAACCTGGGCCTCGGTAAAGACTTTATCCAGAGTGTTGATCGGCCCGCAGGGGATCGCGGCTGACTCGAGGGCAGACAACCAGTCACTGGCAGATCGTCTTAGAAAAAGTGGCTTGAGAATGGAGATCAACACCTCCCGGTTTTCAACCCGTCCTCCGTTGGTGAGGAAACGGGGATCGAGCGCCAGTGCCGGATTTCCAATCACTTCACACAATTTTTCGAACTGCCTGTCATTTCCCACCGCGACGATAAACCAGGTGTCGCTGGCCTGAAAGCTTTGATAGGGGACGATGTTGGCATGGGCGTTGCCATAGCGCTTCGGCAGACTTCCTGAGATCAGATAGTTGCTCGCCACATTGGCCAGCATTCCCAACTGGGAGTCATACAGGGAAATATCCAGATATTGTCCCTGGCCCGTCAGAGTCCGCGCCTGCAAGGCCGCCAGAATGGCGATCACGGCATTCTGGCCGGCGAACAGATCGGTCACGGCCACGCCGACCTTCATCGGATCACCGTCTGGTTCGCCGGTAAAGCTCATCAGTCCGCCCATGGCCTGGATCATGAAGTCGTAGCCGGGCTTATCGCGCAGAGGTCCTGTTTGTCCGAAACCGCTGATCGAGCAGTAAATCAGGGCCGGATTGAGGGCGGCTACTGACTCAAAGTCCAGGGAGAAGCGGGCCAGCGTACCGGGGCGGAAATTCTCAACCAGGATATCGCTTTTTTCGACCAGTTTCTGGAGGACCGTCCGTCCCTCGCCGGTTTTGAAATCCACAACGATGCTGCGCTTGTTGCGGTTCACGCATAGGTAATAAGCGCTCTCCCCTTCCACAAACGGCGGACCCCAGCTGCGCGTCTCATCGCCTTCCGGCGATTCGACCTTGATCACATCGGCTCCAAGATCGCCAAGAACCATCGTACAATAGGGACCAGCGAGAACGCGGCTGAGATCCAGCACACGGATTCCTTGTAAGGGTTGCATAGTTCTCCTGCCTAGAAAAATCATTACGAGGAGGGTGACCCGACGACGATAGGGGAAGGCGGGCAGTCTCCCGATTGCCGGAGTATTGCTTCGTCACAACCAGCACTCCTCGGAGTGACAAACATAAGATGAAACGCGATCTCTATTTTAGCAAACCACTCATGAATGCAGCAGGAATGCTGGGATTCGCGCCGGACACTCGGAGCGGCGTATCCCTTGAATCCCTGGGCGCGTTCGTGACCAATCCATTCTCGTTGCGTCCGCGCTCGCCTGCTGCCCAACCTGCCGTCCTCGACTACCCGGGCGGCTTCCTGTTCCATACCGGCCTGCCCAACCCGGGACTCCAAGCGGGCTTGAAAAAATATTCCGCAAAGTGGTCACGCCTGGATTTACCCGTCATCGTGCATTTAATGGCAGATCGCCCGGAGGAGACGCAGCGCATGGTCCGGATGCTGGAGAGCGAGGAAAATGTCATGGCAGCAGAGCTCGGTTTTGCGCCGCTGCTTGCCAAAGATATCATCCATCTTACACTGGAGATGTGCCTGGGCGAGCTGCCGTTGATCTTTTCGCTGCCTGTGGAGCAGGTGCTTTCCATCGGGCCACGGTTAATTCAGGAGGGGGCGCAGGCGATCAGTATTGCTGCGCCGAGAGGTGCGCTTTTCCCCAGCCCCAGTCCCTCTCGGGAGCAGGGAGGGAGAGTGGTAACCGGCAGGCTCTATGGGCCCTCCTTGTTTCCGCAAACTTTGGAAACTGTTTATTCTGCAGGGAAGATCGGGCTTCCCCTCCTCGGCGCAGGCGGGGTGTGGACAAAAGAAAACGCCGAGGCGATGCTTTCGCTCGGCGCGCTGGCGGTACAGGTGGATGCAGCCCTTTGGAATCCAGGCTCTACTTTTTTGGCTCCAACACCATGACCGGAATACTTCGATGGACAGCGCGCTCCCTGTAGCTTTGATACCCCGCATATTGTTCCACCGCCATCTGAAAATATCTCTCGTGCTCACTCTCCTCGGCTTGCCGGGCGATATACTTTGCTGATCTGCCTCGAAACAACACTTCACATTCCGGATGGGCCTTCAGGTTATAGTACCAACCCGGGTTACGCTCACGCCCAAAACTGGAGGCGATCAGGCCGATCTTTTCACGATCAAAAATACCGACGAGAGGAGTGGTGCGGGGCTGCTGTGACTTTGCACCAATTGTGGTGAGCTGGATCACATTCCAGCCCAGGATTTCAACGGCAGTGTATTTTCCGCGGGTCAGCGTTAGGATAGCATTATCAATCTTATGGACCCGGGGGGCAAAGAAGTCCGTGACCGGACGCAGCATAATAAACCGGTGTAAGAGCCTTTGAAAGGCATTTGGACGATGAGCTATTTTTCCAGCCATATGGTCACCGGTCCGTTGTTATGGATTTCCACTTCCATGTGGGCACCGAACTTTCCCGTTTGCGTGGGGACACCATGCCCGCGCAGAAGCTCGGTAAAACGGCTCACGAGCGGCTCTGCCACCTGCGGAAGGGCCGCGTCGATGAAGGAGGGCCGGCGTCCCTTGCGCGTATCGGCATACAGGGTGAACTGCGAAACAACGATCGCTTCGCCTTTGACGTCCAGAATGGACAGGTTGGTCTTCCCCTGGTCGTCTTCGAAAACACGCAGGTTGGCGATTTTCTCAGCCAGGAATTTTGCCTGTTCCTCACCATCCCCGTGACCCACGCCCAATAAAATCAACAGACCGTTCCCGATCGCGGAAATGGTCTGTTCATTCACTGTGACACTTGCCCTGGATACTCGTTGCAGTAGTGCGCGCATAATTGTCGATCGATCGCTTCTATTTCAGCTTGTACTTTGTGATTCGAAGGAATTCCTTCTTCTCATCCTGGCTCATATGCTGGTAGGCCAGCCTGATGGTGTAGCCACCGAGCAACGTTCCGTCCTTCTCGACGATCATCCAGTCCACCACCTTTTTGGCAGGGACATCAAGGGTATGATCGGCATGCAGGTTTGTGTCGTAGGTCAGGCTGTCCATCATCTGAACGACAAACCGACCGTCTGCATACTCCACCGGTTCCACCCAGTTGTCGTCAGGCTCGCCGTCTCGATTGGTAAAGCGGACCTTGATACCCAAAAAGTCATAGGAAGGCTTGGGTGCGATCATGGCCTGCAGAAGGGTATCCATCGATCCCTGGGCCTCCTTGATGGCCGCGTTCAGCTCCTCTTCAGAGACAGGTGTGGACGCTTTCGGCACTGCGGGTGCACAGGAGGCGAAAACCAGCAAACCAAAAATAAACAGAATTTTCAACTGGAGAGACTTGTACATATAAAATTCTCCAATCGAAGGAAACCCGCGATCCTCGGGACAGGTAGGTATTACGGCAGTTGAATCGCTTCCCTGACTTCCTTCATCGTCTGCTGGGCAATCACACGGGCGCGGCTGGCGCCGTCGTCCAGCACTTCCTTGATATAACCCGACCGGGAGGCAAACTCAGCTCTCCGGGCACGGAAGGGCTCAAGGTCGGCGTTCATATTTTTGGCCAGCAGCTTCTTGCAATCCACACAACCGATCCCGGCGCGGCGGCACTCCACGTTGACCATCTCCACATCCTGCTCGGGAGAGAAAATCTTGTGCATGGTGTAGACGTTGCACACATCCGGGTTGCCCGGATCGGTGCGCTTCATGCGGGCCGGGTCGGTGACCATTTCCCGGACGCGGGCGGTGGTCTCCTCCGCGGTGGAGGCCAGCTCGATGTGGTTGTTCAGGCTTTTGCTCATTTTTTCGCGGCCATCGATGCCGAGCACCTTGGGGATCTCGGTATGCTTGGCCTGCGGCTCGATCAACACATTGCACTTGTAGCGGTAATTAAAGGAGCGCACGATCTCACGCGCAAATTCCAGGTGCGGCGCCTGGTCGATGCCGACCGGAACAATATCCGCCTTGTACAAAACGATGTCGGCGCTCATCAGCACAGGATAGCCCAGGAGACCATAGTTTACATTCTCCGGCTGCTGGCGGACCTTTTCCTTGAAGGTGGGCAGGTCGGTTAGCTTGCCCAGGGCGGTCACCATGGAAAGATAGGTATGCAGCTCCATCACTTCGGGAACATGGGACTGTACAAACACAATCGTCTCCTCCGGCCGGATGCCTGCAGCCAGCCAGTCGAGCACCATTTCAACTGTGTTCTGGCGCAGATCCTGGGTGGTCTCGACCGTCGTCAGCGCGTGGACATCCACGATGCAGTAGACGCAATCGTAATCCTCCTGCAGTGCCACGTAATTCTTGATGGCCCCCAGGTAATTTCCCAAATGCTGGCGACCTGTCGGCCGCGCCCCTGAAAATACTCGTCCTTTTTTTGCCATTTAATAAGCCTCATTGTGTATGTCATTGTGAGGAGGGCGCCAGTCCGACAACACTAACCGGGCTGGTCGATGCCGGGAAGCGATCTGCTGTTAAATAGAGTTTTCTATTTAACAGCAGATCGCTTCGGGCTTCCCCCTCACAACGAAAGAAATCTACTTATTCTCCAGCCATCTTCCGGACCAGTCCGAGCACTTCGCCGGGCTCGGCATGGCGGTGGGTGGCCAGTTTTGAATACAACAGCTGTCCGTTGACAGTCACTTCAAACCGCCCGCCATCTGACGGGACCAGCTTGATCTCTTCGACCAGGTGCTCGTAATGCTTGAGCAGTTCATCCAGCAGGCTCACGGCCCGCCCGGTGTAGTGTCAGACTGCGCAGTATACGATCTCGATATTCAGCATAATCCCTCCGCGAATTTCGAGAATTATATCATTGCGGCAATTCGTGCAGAAAAGCAGCAACGGTCTCATCAGCAGGGTCGGATTTGATCTCATCCACCGTCCCGACCTGGCGCAGTACGCCGCCTATAATGACCGCAATGCGATGGCTTAATTTTGCTGCCTCACTCAAATTATGGGTGACAAAAACTGCCGTACG
>JBLMZU010000726.1:0-2612 GCA_050258995.1 Bacteroidota bacterium | reverse complement strand
TCACGCCGATCAGGATAACGAGCAGATTGGAAAGGAATAATTTTGCCCCAAGTCGTTCACGGATATATTTCATGATCGCTGCCTTCTAGAGTTGTTCATCTTCAAAGCGATAGCCCACGCCCCGCACTGTGGTAATCAAGGACTCGTTTCCAAGTTTCTGACGTACGTGCCCAAGATGGACATCCACCACGCGTGTCTCACCGAAATAATCGGCACCCCAGATTTTTTCAAGCAGCTGTTCGCGTGAAAGGACTCGTCCGCGATTTTCAGCCAGAGCACGCAAGAGGTCAAATTCAATGGTAGTCAATTCGATCGGGACGTCATCCACTGTGACCATATGTGCGCCAATGTCGATGATGGTGTGTTTGAAGGAAAGCACGCGCCTTTCCTCGCCCCCAGTGGTCCCTGTTTTGATGCGCCGCAGGGCCGCTTTGACTCTTGCCACCAGCTCACGCGGACTGAAAGGCTTCGTAACGTAGTCATCCGCGCCAACGGAAAGCCCGATGATCTTATCCGTCTCCTCTGTACGGGCAGTGAGCATGATGACATACACGTCAGATTCCCGGCGCAGGCGGGTCAGCAGCTCGATACCGTCCATGCCAGGCAGCATCAGGTCCAGGATGATGAGGTCAGGTTTGAAGGCCAGGGCCGACTTGAGCCCCGCATTGCCGTCTGTGGCTGTGTACACCTCATAGCCCTCAGGCTTAAGGTAGGCTGTGACCAGGTTGATAATGGAAGGTTCGTCGTCAATCACAAGTATTTTTGCCATGAGTCAATTCTACTTTTCTTCTTGAAAGAATTCATATTGAATGCAGATTTCTGCAAATTTGGTATCAACGCGGTTGATTGCCTGGATCGGGATTATTGCTTTAACTTATCCACTTCTGCTTGCAGCGCGGGTTTGAGAGTCTCGAAATTAAGTCCATTGGCAGAGGCATAGTCCTTCAAGGTCATGGCTGCGTCAGGCAGGGAAGCTCCAATGAGTGTTTCTATCGTTTGCTGAGGTACACCCCATTGGATCAGCTCTCCAAAGGTTGTTTTCCCTTTCACCATGTATTCCGTGCTGCCGGCTGCTGACTCGCTGGAAGGAGACGGTGCTGCCGGTGTTGCTGGGGCTAGCGGATTTGCTGTCCCTACATCGACCGTATATTTTTCAAGGTAGGCAAGCTGTTCAGGAGCGAGGTTGTTTTTCGCCAGCAGGATCTCGGTGGCAGTTCGCGGCAGGTAGATTTCCTGTCCTGTGGTATCAAAAGGCAATCCCACATAGTAAGCCACAAACAACCTGACCGAGGTTGTGCCAATCTCAAATCCACTATCTGCATACAGGGATTCCAACTCCTTGACAGCGAATGCCGCTGGATCGTCTGTTTGAACGCCGAATGCCTGGGCCAGCACAGCGGGTGCTACATTAAACGAATTGGAAATATCGCCAAAAGTATAGGAGCCCCGGATGTCTGCCGGGTTAGCCTGGCCCGCGAATTCGCCTTCTGCAAATACAACAGGAACCTTGCTGGACTCCGTCGCCCACCATCCCATGGCCGACGCAAATGCAATTCCACCGAATATGGTGACCAGAATAATGATGGTCATGGATTTGGAAGTAATGGTCATTTCACACCTCGACTGGTCAGCAGAACTGTCTTGGCAACCGGACAGATCGCTTCAGAGGTACATTCCATACAGGAGATGCACTGGTGATCACGGACCGTTGTTTTTGAGTCCACTTGAATATTCATCGGACACATGATCGAGCAGGCGCCGTCGGCTTTACAGGTCGTTGTGGAACGTTTGATGGAGAACACGCGGAAGAGGTTGGTGATGCCCAGTACTGCGCCGTAGGGACAGGCATATTTGCACCACGGTCGCTCGACAAAGATCGAGCCCAGCAGGACAAGGCTCAGGATAAGGATCGCCGTCCATGCCACTTCGGTGCTCCAAAAATTGAATAAGGCATAGTAGGGATCATACGCCTCAAAAACTAGAACTCCGCTAGTAGCTGTGACATACACCACCCAAATCAGCACCCCATAGCGTAAATAGCGGAGGTAGCGGTCCAGCCCCGCTGGAACAAAATGGTTATAGCGACGCCGGAACAATTTCTTTCCCAGTTTGCCAACCCATTCCTGCACCGTTCCGAGCGGGCAGACCCACCCGCAAAAGACGGGACCGAAGAAAATGGAGAGAAGCATCACAATCCCGGCCAAAGCAAGGGCGGCACTGTGGACTTTTTTCACGAATAATCCGCTAACCACAAAGGTATACAAAGTCTCAACCCCACCAAAGGGACACACGGCATGCAAGGACGCGCTTGAAAGGAACGGAATGCCTCCACCGTTTACTACCAGGGTATGGTTGATCGAGATCAAGGCGATCAGCAAAAAGAAGAACCACTGGACCAGCTTGCGGATCCAGATGCTGTGCGGGCGAAATAGGCGAATTCTCTTCCCAAAAAGATTAACCATGAGCGGCCTCCAAAGATTTATTGGATAAAGTGTAATTTTTATTTGTATAGCGAATTAAAAAATTCTGTAAAGAATTGATAAAGAAATACAGATGACATTCTTTACAGCATCATTTTTCATACTTTACGAAATCTTTACATTGATTCACTA
>JBLMZU010000725.1:0-12134 GCA_050258995.1 Bacteroidota bacterium | reverse complement strand
ATGAGGTCGATAGTGCCTTTGCGACTCCTGGCATGAAAGATAACCTCATGGCCCTCACTTCCTACTCAAACTATCCGGATGTACAGGATGGCAACCTTGCCTTTGAGCCGTGCTGGGGTCTCGATCCCATTTCCGGCGTTCAGGCGCAAAGCTATGCCGGTGTCATCAACCAGGCTCCCCATCCCAATGCTGCCAAGCTCTTCATCCAGTTCATTACCAGCGAGGAAGGGCGCGATCCGTGGGCCAAGTTCGGTACATATTTCCCGGATCCCACCTATGTAGTTCCCGAAGGGCAGAAGACGTTGGATGAAGTCCAGAAGCTCACCTGGTTCATTCCCGAGAAATATGCCTATGACAAGCTTGTAGAGGCACGCGATTTCTATCTGCTGAATTTGACCGCACCTTAGTCACAGTTCCTGACTGGTTCGGAAGGACACTTTGGGCGCGGATCCCACTCCGTGCCCAAAGAAACATACTTAAGATTAGCCAATGCTTTACAGTCACATATGGAAAACGAGCACCTGCTCCCGGATTGCAGGGTGCAGTATGAAACATTCTTGAAAGGCGACCGGACGCTATGAAAATCCAGGCAGTATTCTTTGACATGGGCGGCACGATCGAGACCTTCGGGTATACGCGTCAGGTCCGCCTGGAAGCAACCAGGCTGATCCAACAGAAATTCGACCAGGCTGGGATCGATCTGCACCTGACAAACGAACAGTTGTACGAAGTCGTCTCCAGGGGGCTGGAAAGTTATAAACGCTGGAGCATCCAAAGTCTGGAAGAATTGCCTGCTGCGCGGGTCTGGTCCGAATACATACTTTGCGGCTGGGATGTGGATCGCGTTCGATTATCGCAGATCGCGGAAGAATTAATGTTCCTGATCGAAACCCGCTATTACGTGCGTGCCATGCGGCCTGAAATACCGGAGGTTCTGCGCAGCATTCAAAAAATGGGGCTGAAGATCGGGTTGATCAGTAATGTCAACAGCCGTGGACAGGTTCCCACCAATCTCAAGGAATACGGAATTCTCGATTATTTTCATCCGATCGTTCTGTCCAGCGAGTATGGCTGCCGCAAACCGGATCCGGCAATCTTTCATCATGCAGCCCGGCTGGCAAATGTTCCCACCAGCCGGTGCGTCTATGTCGGTGACCGGATCGCCCGGGATATCGAAGGGGCCCGTCGGGCAGGCTTTGGGCTCGCCATTCAGATACGGCATGATTTCGAGCATGGTGAGGAAGAGCGAGGTGCGGCACCGGATGCCGTGATCAGCCAAATGACCAGGTTGTTGGATATTCTCCGGACGGAATGTGATGTCCAGCCCGTACATTCAATTCCCGGGAAAATCCAGGCCCTGATATTTGATGCAGGTGACATTCTCTACTTCCGTCCTCAGCGCGGCAGCGAGTTTGCTGCTTTCCTGGCCGACCATGGATTGGAAGTAAACCCCAATCACAGCCAGCAGAAAAAAGAGATCGAGTACCAGGCTTATCGCGGCCAGATCACGCATGACGAGTACCGCGAAGCCATTGTCCGCATGTATGGGATCACCCAGCCGGCGCTAGTCGCGCGCGGCAAACAGGCGCTGGTCGACGACGATGCCAATGTGCAATTTTTCGCAGGTGTGTCCGACACATTGTGGGCGCTTAAGAAACAGGGTTTTCTGCTATCGATTGTTACCGATACGGCCAATTCAATTTCCACCAAACTGAGCTGGTTCGAGCGCGGCGGATTTGGCAATGTCTGGGATTCGATCATTTCCTCGATGGACATTGGTACTCGCAAACCCGACCCCCTGATCTACCAGGCAGCCTTGCAGCAGTTGGGACTGACGCCCGACCAGGCTATCTTTGTGGGACACCGGGCATCTGAGCTGGCAGGCGCGCGGGGGGTTGGAATGCGGACCATTGCCTTCAACTACGACGAAGACGCCAGTGCGGATTTCTTTATCAAGGATTTTTCCGAACTCTTGAAATTGCCTGTTTTGGATTGATATGAAAAGACGGATTGATGCTGTTTTATTTGACATGGGTGGCACGCTGCGCCGGACCGCCAGGCGGACGCGCACTGAAAAATATCAGATCCTTCAACAAATCATGGACCTGATTGGCGCTCCATCTTCAGTGGAGGAATTTTCACGCCGTTTATCCAGACGCGCGAAAGCCTATAAGAGATGGGCCGAAGAAACCCATATTGAACTTCGTGAAAGCGACCTCTGGACTCAGTGGATGCTGCCCGATTTTCCCGCTGATCAGGTCCAACCCCTGGCTGTACAGCTCAACCAGTTGTACCGGGAAGCACTCGGCTTGCGGGTGATTTTTCCGGAAAGTCGCGATGTGATTTTGGAGCTCTTCCGGCGCGGGTATCGATTGGGACTTGTGAGCAATACTACAAGCAGTGTCGAAGTGCCTGCATTGCTCAAGGAACTTCAGATTAGCGGGTGTTTTGAAACCGTCATCCTGTCGACGGTCGTTGGCAAACGAAAACCGGACCCTGCCATTTTGCAGGATGCAACCGAGCGGATGGGAGTGCAACCGGAACATTGTGCCTACATCGGAGACCGTATCGACCGGGACGTGGCGGTTGCCCGCACAGCTGGATTCTCTACGGCGATCATCCTCCGCGATCCACGCCAGCCTAAGCTGGAAAAAGGTGAAACAAGACTTGCGCCGGATCATGTGATACGGAATTTGCGCGAATTGCTCGACATCTTCCCGCCTCGGCGCCAGCCTGAGCCTGTCTCGGTTTACAACGCGTCTCTTTCCAGCATGTGGGCGATTAAAACCCTGCCCACGCTGGCCGACTTCTTTGAATTTGCGCGGCGGACAGGCTTCGCGCGTATCGAGCTGAATCATAAAGTGACTTCAGCCATGCTGGCCGGAATCGACCTCGACCGCTACCAGTTCAGCAGCGTGCATGAGCCCTGTCCGGCCGACCGATCTGCCGACGAGCTGAAAAAGAGGGACTGGTTGATCTCCTCCACGAATGAGCAGAACCGCTGCGAAGGGGTGAAAGCCATCCGGCGCACGATTGACCTGGCTCACAGGCTTGGTGCCTCCACGGTTGTCGTCCATGCAGGACAGGCTCACCCGGATTTGCAGCCTGAAAAGCAGCTACGAAAGTTGCTTGATTCTGACAAGCGCGACACAGACGAATACCTTGACATTCAGCAAAAGATGATCAAAACCAGGGCTGAAATGGCGGCAGCAGGTTTTGAGGCCGTTCGCAAAAGTCTGATGGATCTGCTTGCTTATGCCGGGGAAACCGAGATCTGCCTCGGGATCGAGAATCGCTATCACTATAACGAGATCCCCAGCCCCGACGAGCTGGAAAAACTGCTGGCCCTGGCTGGTCCAGGCCGGATCGGCTTCCTTTACGATGTCGGCCACGCAGAGACTCTGGATCGTCTTGGATTTTATCCGCATGAAGAATGGTTAAAGCGGTTTGGTTCGCGCATCGTTGGCGCCCATCTGCACGACGTGATCGGGACGACCGATCACTATACGCCCGGCCTGGGAGAGATTGATTTCTCGAGGATTGCCACATGCCTGCCCGAAAATGCCTTCCGTACCTGTGAGTTTCAAACTTTCAACACCCCGGAACAGGTCAAGGCGGGATTGATACACCTGGCGGAACGAGGTTGTATCAAACTTCAAAGTTAAAAAGGAAATTACCATGCGCGCACTATTTAAAAAACGACAGAATGTATTTATTCGGATGATCCGCGATCAGGCATCTCTCACGCTGGAGGGCATGGAAGCGTTGAAGGATTATATGGACGGGAAAAATCATGATGCCGCTGTACGGTTGATCGCCAAGGAAAAACAGGCGGATGAAGCCCGCCGTATCCTGATTGACGAGCTCAACCAGACCTTCGTGACCCCGTTCGACCGCGAGGATATTTTCCTCCTTTCCCGGACGATCGACGATGTTCTTGATTATGCGTACAGCACGGTCAACGAGATGGAGATCCTGAAAGTTGAGCCGACACCTTATATGCTGCGCATGTCCTCCCTTCTCCGGGATGGCGCCAACGAGATATTGCTGGCGGTGGACTGCCTGGAGGAACATCCGCGCGTCACAAGCGACCATGCCCAGCGCGCAAAAGCCCTTGAGAACAGGGTGGAGGATGTCTATCGGGAGGCATTGGCCGACCTCTTTAGCAACGTAACGGATATCGAGCATGTCGTCACAATGTTTAAGCTGCGCGAGGTCTACCGCCACCTGAGCAATGCCGCCGACCGTGGTGATGAAGCTGCCAACGTACTGGCCGATATCGTTGTCAAGATCGCCTGAGAGGTGTATCGAATGACAACGACAATGCTCACACTGACTGTCATCGGGCTTGCCCTGGTTTTCGATTTCCTGAACGGAATTCACGATTCGAGCAACGTTGTCGCCACGATGATCTCCTCTCGGGCCCTGCCGCCCCGCGTGGCACTGGGTATGACGGCAGTGGCCGAATTTCTTGGTCCATTTATTTTCGGCGTCGCCGTAGCGGAAACGATCGGAGGCGTCGTCGACTCGAATGCCATCAGCCTGCAGGTGCTGATTGCCGCCCTG
The DNA here is from genome assembly GCA_050258995.1 of Bacteroidota bacterium. Taxonomy (GTDB): domain Bacteria; phylum Chloroflexota; class Anaerolineae; order Anaerolineales; family Villigracilaceae; genus Defluviilinea. Next base: position 7,568 of record JBLMZU010000725.1, on the reverse strand, counting down.
TTCAGCGCCATTGTCTGGAACCTGTTTACCTGGTACATGGGGTTTCCCAGCAGTTCCTCCCACGCGCTCATCGGCGGGATGGTCGGTGCGGTCATCATCGGCGCAGGCTGGCAGGCGATCAACCTAGCTGAACTCAAAAAGATCCTGATCGCCCTTTTCACCTCGCCGTTCATCGGGTTTATTTTTGGCTACCTGATCCTCAAGATCATCCTTTTGCTTTGCTGGACAGTCTCCCCGCGTATCAATGGTTTGTTTAAACGCGGCCAGATCTTTACCGGGCTTAGCCTAGCGCTCAGCCACGGTGCAAATGACGCTCAGAAGACCATGGGCATCATCACGCTCGCATTGGTCATCGGCGGGTTCCTTGAATCCTTTGTTGTCCCGAAATGGGTCATCCTTATATGTGCGACCATGATCGCATTTGGAACGATGCTGGGCGGCTGGAGGCTGATCCGCACGCTGGGTGGTAAATTTTATAAGATTCGTCCGGTGGATGGATTTTCCTCCCAACTGGCATCTGCCACTGTTATTCTTGGCGCCTCTCTGGTGGGAGGACCCGTCAGTACCACACAGGTGGTCAGTTCTGCGATCATGGGAGTTGGCGCTGCCGAGCGGGTGAACAAAGTGCGCTGGGGCGTGGCGAAGGAAATTGCAGCTGCCTGGCTGCTCACCATCCCGTCCACCGCGCTTTTGGCTGCGGGGGTCTATTGGATCATCATGCAATTTAATTCATAATCTTCAAAAGGGATACATCATGAAAAAGTACGATGTGCTTTATATTGGCAATTACACCAAGGATACGATCATCTCTCCATCCGGTACGAGATATGTGGATGGCGGCGCCGTCAACTATGCTGCACATGCGGCGGCGCAGCTTGGCTGCAAGGTTGCCGTGGTCACCCGCCTCGCCAGGGAGGATGACCGCGTTGTGGAAAAATTTACGCAATCAGGCATCGATTGCTTCGCCACCTATACGCCTTGCTCGACCCTGATGAGACTCGAGTATCCGACGAACAACCCGGATATCCGTCATCTTTCGGTCACAGCCCTTGCCGGTTCCATCACGGCCGGGGATGTGGAAAATATCGATACAGAGGCAGCCGTGATCGGGTCCAGTCTGAGAGGCGAAGTCGACCTGGATGTAATTCGTGCCCTCAAAAATAAAGGCGTGTTTGTCGCTGCAGACATGCAGGGGTTTGTCCGGGTGCTGCGGGGAGTGGAATTGAAGTATGAACCCTGGGACGAAATGCAATCCACCCTGGCATGCATTGATGTGGTAAAAAGCGACGCTGTCGAAGCCGAGTTTCTCACCGGGCAAACTGATATCTTCCAGGCGGCCAAGTTCTACGCCGCGCTGGGACCACGTGAGATCGTGCTTACCCATAAGGATGGCCTGCTGATCTATGCCGGTGGAAGTTTTCACGAGATGAACTTCTATCCGGAACGCTTGGATGGACGCAGCGGGCGAGGAGATACCTGTGTCGGGACCTATGTTGCCAAAAGGCTTTCCATGGATCCACGTGAGGCAGGGATCTGGGCGGCGGCAGTGACAAGCCTGAAAATGGAAGACCTCGGACCATTCCATCGCCCCATTGACGAAGTGGAAGCATTAATCCATGCCAGATACAACCACGGATCGATTCTCTGAAAGCCAGGAGAAGATCCTCCAGTGCAAGATTGAAGCGTCTGCCCGCTATCCTGCTCTTTGGAAAAGAATAATTACTGAATGGAATGCACCAGACCCGCAGGACCGGGTCTGGCTGACTTATTCTGCCAATTATATTTTCCGTACCAACAACATCCGCTGGGCGATCGATCCACTGACACTGGATGGAAGGCTGAAAATTCCTCCCAGGGTGGACGTGGCGAAGGATTTGCAAAACCTGTCTTTTGTTCTGCTGACCCACACTCATGGCGATCATCTGGATCTCGAATTGATTTCAGCATTGCGGTCGCTGCCGATCATCTGGGTGGTACCGGAATATATCCTGCCCGAAGTGGTCGGAGAGACAGGCTTGCCGCAGGAACAAATCATCGTCCCCTCCAGGCTTACCTCCATTGAACTGAATGGGTTGAATATCCTGCCGTTCGATGGCCTGCATTTGGAAACGACACCGGAAGGGACGACCAGAGGAGTCCCAGCCATGGGATATCTCATTGAATCGCGGGGCAGACGCTGGTTATTTCCGGGCGATACGCGCACATATGATGCAAGCCAGCTTCCCCGGTTCGATCCTCCCGATATCATCTTCGCTCATCTCTGGCTGGGGCGCGCTTGCGCGTTGGAAGATCCCACACGGTTGCTGGATGCATTTTGCCAGTTCTGCCTGGACACCCGTCCCCGGCGGATCGTTCTAACCCACCTAAACGAGCTTGGACGCGATGCGAACGATTATTGGGATGAGGGGCATGCACAGCTGGTCTGCTCAAAATTCAGGAACCTATCACCGGATACGCCGGTGTCCCCTCTGCTCACGGGCGATAGTACGTCGTTATAAAAATGGTGAGTGGCTTTTTAGGTCTTAAATCGCCATAAGATGCGCTCACCGCAGGCGTGGATGGCCATTTTGTACCAAAAGTTGACTTACACTCAGCGGATGGATAGAGGAGTTTCATCAATTTGGGATAACGCCGCAATTTTATATAATGACGGGGTAAGAATTGTTTTACAGGATTCCAAAACCAGATCGATTTCAAGTTTCATTTAAAAAGGATCATTATGAACGATGTATCTTCGGCGATAAAACCGCTCCCGGCAGCAGCCGTGTCTAAAGGACCGCGCGGCGAAGTCTTGATTTTTGCCACCTGGTGCAAGGGCTGCCAGATCTGCATAGAGTTTTGCCCGACAGAGGTGCTGGCAATGCATCCGAACGGCAACCATCCCATTGTGGTCGCCCCGGAAAAGTGTACTGCCTGTCACTTTTGCGATACCCACTGCCATGACCTGGCAATTTGTGTAAAGAAAATTAATTGAATTCCGGAGGCTATTTTGACAATTCGACTGATGCAAGGCAACGAGGCGATTGCAATGGGGGCACTTGCCGCGGGGTGCCATTTTTATGCCGGGTATCCCATTACACCGTCGACCGAGGTGGCAGAGGTGATGGCCCGCGAGCTTCCCAAAGTGGGAGGCAAATTCATCCAGATGGAGGATGAGATCGCCAGCATCGCAGCGATCATCGGCGGGTCGGTGGGCGGACTCAAATCCATGACTGCCACCAGCGGTCCCGGTTTTTCGCTCATGCAGGAGAATATTGGATATGCGGCCATGGCAGAAATCCCATGTGTCATTGTAAATGTCCAGAGGCTCGGACCCTCCACCGGCCAGCCAACCGCTGCCTCGCAGGGGGATGTGATGCAGTCCCGCTGGGGCACACATGGCGATCACCCGATCATCGTGCTCAGTCCCCTCTCTGTGGCGCAGGCGTTTGAACTGGCGATCAAGGCCTTCAACCTGTCGGAAAAGTACCGCACCCCGGTCATTTTATTGGCGGACGAAATCATCGGTCATATGCGTGAGCCGGTGGAGCTTCCCGATTTCAACACTGTCGAAAGAGTCGAGCGCACCCTGACAGATCCCCCGGCCGCGTATAAGGCCTTCCGCAATGACCGCGGCGATGTGCCGCCGATGGCAAGCTTTGGAAAGGGCTACCGCTACCATATCACCGGGCTCTTTCACGATGAAGTCGGGTTCCCCACCCAGCGCCTCGATGAGATCGATCCCTGGCTGGAGCGCGTCAACAACAAGTTCGAACATGCAGAAGATATCCTCCTGTATCAAACGGACTACCAGCCCGGTGCGCACACAGCCATTTTGAGTTATGGCGCCACGGCACGCACGGCCCGGCATGCGCTGAAGCAGCTGCGCGCCAGAGGGGAAAAGGTCAGCCTGTTCACCGCCCAGACGATCTGGCCCTTCCCCGAGGCCGCCGTGGAACAGCTTTCCGATTCTGTGGAGCGGATCATTGTGCCGGAGATGAACCTGGGTCAGCTGGCATTGGAAGTGGAGCGGGTTGCTGGACGCAAAAAGGTGGTGCGCGTCAACCGCGCCAACGGTGAGATGATAACGCCCGATATGATCCTTTCGGCTGTGGAGGCATGACGATGTCAGAACATATTCTTTCTGCGCACGAGCTGGATGTCAACGAGGGACAACTCCCGCGCGAGGACTGGTTTGAATCCAGCGTCACCCTGCAAAACCTGAGGAAGAACAAGCGTTTTCCGACCATCTGGTGTTCGGGATGTGGCATCGGCATCGTGATGGGATCGCTGATCCGCGCCATCGACAGCCTGGGCCTGGAAAACGATCAGGTGGCACTGGTGGCCGGTATCGGATGCAGCGCCCGCATGCCGGTCTACATGGATTACAACACGCTGCATACCACGCATGGCCGCGCCCTGGCGTTTGCCACGGGTTTGAAAATTGCGCGTCCAGAGATGAAAGTCATTGCGATCATGGGTGACGGCGATGCGCTGGCGATCGGAGGCAATCACTTCATCCACGCGGCACGCCGCAATATCGGCATCACCGCGCTGGTGGTGAACAACTCGATCTATGGGATGACCGGCGGTCAATACAGCCCGACGACTCCGCTGGAGATGCGCGCTACAACCGCTCCCTATGGAAACGTCGAGCCGCCCTTCCCGATCTGCGACCTGGCTGCAGCTGCAGGCGCGACCTATGTGGCTCGCAGCACAGTCTATCACGCCCTGGAGCTGGATAAGTACCTGGCGCAGGCGATTTCCAACGAGGGGTTCAGTCTGGTGGAGGCAGTCAGTTATTGTCACACTACGTTTGGACGCATGAACAAACTGGGCACGGCGGCGGATATGATGCACGCACTCAAGGACAACAGCATTTCCAAATCCGCCTTTGACCGGCTTAGCGAGGACGAGCGTGGCTCCAACACGAAACTCGTGCGCGGCGTGCTGCATACCAAGAACCGGCCGGAATACACAAAAGTCTATCACTCGCTGGTGGATCGCATCCATGAAGAGGCCATCCATATGCGCAATTATGGAGGCAACTAATGGACAAGCGAACAGAGATCCGTCTGGCCGGTGAGGGAGGCCAAGGGATGATCCTGGCAGGCATCATCCTGGCAGAGGCTGCCGCCATCTACGACGGCAAGCAGGCCGTCCAGACCCAGAGTTATGGCCCCGAGGCCCGCGGCGGAGCGAGCCGTTCTGAGGTGGTCATCTCAGATGGCGAGATCGATCATCCTGAGGTCCTCTCCCCCGATGTTGTGCTGACCCTCAGCCAGGAGGCGTATCAAAAATTTGCAAAGACCGTGGACTCCAGCGGCCTGTTGATCGTGGATGAGGACCGGGTGCAGGTACCTGCAGATTTCAGCGGCATCCGGATTCCCATCGCACGCATCGCACACGAAACGACCGGCAAAGCCATCACGGCCAACACAGTTGCCCTGGGAGTGCTGGTCGGGCTGACAAATCTGGTTTCACGGGAGGCAATCGAAAAAGCGGTGACGGCCCGTGCGCCGAAAGGAACGGAGGCAATGAATCGACTGGCACTCCAGGCCGGGTTTGCTGCAGCAGAGTGGGTTAAAGCTACAGCATAAGCTTTTCTGAGCATCGCGGAAAAATATGGGCTGCCGCTCTTCAATTGAGGAGCGGCTTTTTATCTTCTTAAAACAGGCTTGCCATAAATCGGTGGACTCATTTTGTTTCCAGAGGAACCCGGCCGCGTCAGATAAATCAGGGCGTATTGGATACAAAAATGTACATCACGAACCGGGTATGGATGCCGGTCCCGGCGCTGGATCGGTTGGAAGAATTAAAGGGGGAAGAGGCGGCTGGCTGAAATCGAAATCGTTCAGCAAATCCCCCAGTAGAGGCGAATTCTCCCGGACCGTGGGACGCGAGTCGGGCCGTCCATCAGTTTTGGGATCCAGGCGCTGGCTGTCCAAAAAGATATCCTCAATGAACTTGAGGTAGGCGTCAAAGCTCAAGGTTTGGTGATCGACCAGGCCGCGTTTTGCATAGGGGCTGATCAACAGCGCAGGGACGCGCAAGCCGTATCCGTTTTCATCGACCTTGGGCGGGACGACATGATCGTAAAAGCCTCCCCAGTCGTCCCAGGCCAGGAGGATGACCGTGCTGTCCCAATCAGGACTCTGCATAATCTCGTTGATCAAATCAGTCACATAGGCCTGGCCCGCGTGGATGGAGGAGTCAGGATGGTCACTGACACCGTTCTCCGGAATGATCCACGAGATGGATGGCAGGGTGCCATCCTTCAAGGCAGCCAGGAATTTAGCCGTCGGGCGGATATGATCCAGCTCGGTGTCATCATGAACCGTGCTGAAGTTCGGGAGCGGGTTCATCACGCCCGGCACATCCAGGGCGAGAGGCTGTTCGTCACAGAACATCTGGTCGTTGGAACAATCCGGCTCGATGCCTTCCGTAAGAAAATAGCCCCAGCTCACATTATTCTTATGCAATAGATAGGTCATATCCGTCCAGGCATAATCTTCCTTGGTGCTGCCCTGCGCGGCCTGGGGAGGGTTCTTAATATCGTTCATGCATGTCAGTGGATCGTCGGGGTTCGTGCATCTGGCAGACCATCCGGATACGAGAAAAAGATGGGCCGGCAGGCTCCAGGATGCGCTGGGTTCAAACATGCGATCATGCAGGACGAAATACTGGGCGTACGCCCAGTAATTGGGGATTTCCCGGGCGTCGTGCCAGCCCATTGCATCAGGTCCCTGCTCGCCGGAAGAGCATCCGGGTGTGGTGGGATTGGCACAATAATTCTTGCGTCCCTCCATGACAGAGCGGACAAAACCGTCCATTTTGCCTTGGTTGATATCCACGATCGCAGCAGACATCCCATGAGGGCCGCCGTAATTAATATCGTTCGGATCGTGGAATGGCTTGATACACTGCCTGGTCACCGGGTCAGGCGAACAAACGGTTGGATGGCCATTTTGCATGGGTATGCCATCCGCGCCAGGATAGGTCCCAAAATAATGGTCGAAGGAGCGGTTCTCCTGCATGATGATCACAACATGCCTGATCTTTTCGCGCGCCATGGCCAACTGCCTTGAATGAGTCGGGCCGATTTTAAGTCCCCATCCCGTACAGGAAACCAGGAGCATGGCCAGTAGAAGAATCGAAGGAAGATTTCTTTGCATCTTTTCCATCCTGCCACCCGTCACATTTTCTGATCACCTAAAGGATCGACAACTTAAATTATACAAGCAACCGGGCCCGCTGGCATCCAAATTAGGATGATAAGCTCGTCGGCCTGTTTCTGATGTTTCTCTTACGGGCGGCACATTCTTCTTTAAGGGGAATATCACGTATTGCTTAGGTTTCTCCACTAGCATGTACGATCCAGGAGAAATGAGGTCTGTTTTATGGAGAATATAAGAACAATTCCAGGTGTAAGCACATGGGAGGCAATCAGTGGTCTGCGGCGGGCGGGGTTTTTGGATTACGTCGGCGAGCTGTGGCAAAGGTTTGGCGATGTATTTCAGATCAATGTTTTCAACCGCAGCATGGTGGTGGCGATGCATCCAGATGCGGTCCGTCACGTAAATATCGAA
>JBLMZU010000724.1:0-2822 GCA_050258995.1 Bacteroidota bacterium | reverse complement strand
ATTATCACCACCGATGGAAAGGCGGATGCGATCAAGGCCCGCTTGAAAGAACGGTTCGACCAGGAAGTGCTGACCCACTACAACTTTATTGACCGTGAGCAGGGGTACGTGAACACCCCGGCAAGCGATGGGACGAGTGTGAGAGTCCCCTTTATGACCATGTCTGTTGGCATCGTGTCTCCGCGCATGCATACCTTCGCTGATATCCGTGAGATCACTGAACTGGCGGCCGAAGCACGTCGCCAGGATGCCGCAACTGGCGGATAAGGTGTTATTCGAGAATGTCAGCAGGGCTGGCGATAGGCCTTGGGTTGGTGATCATCTCTCTGATACTGGTCATCCCGGTATTGGTTGTGGTTGCCATGCGCCACCTGCCAAAGGGGACCTCTTCCTCTGAGACGGCAAGCCCGTTTATTTTTCCGGAAAACGTCAATCAAAATGAAGCTGTCGTGATCATCCAGGTGGGGGGCAGGGTGGAATATATCAATCCCCTGGCCCGGGAATGGTTTGGCCTGGATGCCACTGAGCCGGCGGACCTGGAACGCCTGGTGCGCCGTGCCCGCCCCGCCGAGGAGCTGCTCAACCTGTTTGCCCTCCCCGGACAAAGGCGCCTCTCCATCGGGGGACGGCTTGTGGAGGCAACCTCCTATCAGGTGCCTGGCCCCTACCCATTGATGTTCGTGCTCCTCCGAAACGCCGAGCTGGCAGCAAGCCTGGATGAAGGCGGGCTGCAAACACCTGTTTTACAGATCATCACCAATTTTGGCAGGAATGTGTCAGTCAGTTTAAATCTGGAAGACACCCTACATGCCGTCCTTCTGAATGTCTCCCAGCTTGTTCCGGCCGACCTGGTGGAAATAAAGATATGGGAGGATGCGAATCAAACCATTACAACCTTCACACTCGAGACCAGCGGTTCCTCCAATCTGGTCAAATCGCCTCATTCCCAGTTTGGCGAGTTGTACAAAAAAGCGCTGGCCAGCCGCAAACCTTTCCTTGTAACGGATACGACCGCCGAATATTTCTCCGCCGATGAACTCCAGGGTTCCCTGGTGCGGTCCTACCTGGTATTGCCCCTGGTCGCTGAGGACCGGCTGGTTGGCTTCCTCGAAGTGGGGCACTTAACGCAGGGTGCTCTTGGCCAACACGATCAGGAACTCCTGCAGCTCGTGTCCCCCCAGGCTGCCTACAGCATCAGGAATGCCCTTCTTTATACCCGGGAACAGAACCGGTCCGTGCAGCTCGCCGGGCTGGCAGATCTGGCGCAGGCGTTCGGCAGCGAGGGTAACTATGCCGACCTGATCCGCAGGCTGATCGAGATCATCTCTCCGCTCTTTTCCGTGGAGGTGCTCGGTTTCCTGCTTTATGATGAAGAAAGCCGCACTCTGCAGGGACAGATCCCCTTCCAGGGCCTGCCGGAGCATATTGTGGCGATCTACCGGGGAAGTGTTGATCCCGGCGGCCCGGCAGAAACATTGATATTTCAAAATCAGCCGGTCATTTCCCGAAACGCTGCGGACGATCCCGCCTGGAAGAACCTGGGAATGCAAAATTTTGCCCAGGCAGCCAGCCTGCGTGAATCGATCCTCATGCCCATGCGTTCGAACGGGAACTTTGTGGGCTACCTCCAGCTTTCCAACCACCGTGGCTCCGCCTCGCCCTTTTCCGATTCGGAGATCAGCCTGAGCAGGGACGTGGCCGATCGCGCGACGGGGATCATCGAAAATTCATTCGTAATGGAAAAGTCCCGCCAGCAGACGCTCCGCTCGGACGCATTGCGGCGTATTGCCGGCCTGGTGGTATCGAACGCGACTCTGGCGGATATCCTTTGTTCGTCCGTCAAGGAGATCACAGGTCTTTTTCGATGTGACCTGGGAGCTGTCTATTTCCTGGATGAGCAGCTTGGAGAGCTTCGACTGCACCGTGAATCCGCCTACGGCGTGCCGGCCGAGACGACGGATCTTGTCGAGCGCCTGCTGATCAACGAAGCTCAATTTCGTTATACCGTTTCCGGCAGTCAAAAACCCTTTATCTCGGGGCGATTAAGCTCCGACCGCCGGATTCTGCCTGTCTATCGGCCTTTGATTTCGGTCCTGCAGGTGGAGTCTGCGATCGTTGTTCCCCTGGTCGCTCATGGCCGCAGCCTGGGTGAGCTCATGTTTGGAAGCCAGAGGACGGAGTTCTTTAATAGCTATGATTTGGAAGTGATCAGCACGGTCGGGATGCAGCTCGCTTCTGCGATCGAGGTCACAACCCAGGCGACCCAGACAGATGAGAGTCTGCGCCGGAGCGTGGAGCAGCTTACATCCATCGTGCGCGTGACCCGTGAGCTGAATTCCATGCTGGATCTGAAGCCACTCCTGGCAGTCGTGCGGGACGAAGCCGTGCTGATGACGCGTGCAGATTGCGGAGCTGTCCTTCTGTTCGATGACACGGATCCTTCCAAGCTGGAAGCTGTGAGTGTTTCAGAGGGCTGCTCCCTGCCTGAAGCATTGTCCCGCCTCGATCAAAAGGTCATTGCGTCGGGGGATGCCCTGCTCGTCGGCGATGACTCTGTGGACGGTTACGAGCCAACCCATGAGGGGGTGCGCTCTGCCATGATCGTACCCATCATGGACAAGAGCAGGGTGGCCGGGTTGATCCAGGTGCATTCCACGCAGGCTGGATCCTTCGACGCCTCCTCCCTGGAAGTGGTGCAGACGCTGGCCTCCCATACGGCCGTGGCGCTGGAAAATATCCAGCGAAACAAGGAACAGCTCCAACGGTCCGAGCTTCTGCGGCGCCGCTCGGAAACCCTGACGAAGCTCACGGAGGTCAGTTAC
>JBLMZU010000723.1:0-3048 GCA_050258995.1 Bacteroidota bacterium | reverse complement strand
CGCACGTTGAAGACATCGAACGGCATGTAGCCGCGCCCCGCCTGGATGTGGACGATGCCGCGCTTGCGCAGCGCGTGGCGGATGCCCAGCTCATAGAACACGTTGGCGTTGTCGATGCTCAGGTCAGCGATGCACAGGTCGGCCCGGAAGGCTTCGAAGTTGGCCGCTTCGAGGGCCGGCTTGATGAGCAGGGTGTAAATGGCGTTGAAGTCATAGTAGGTGCCGTCGGCGCCGGTCTTTTTGCCGAACGGCATGATCACGAAGGCATGCGGGCGCGCCTTCGGACGGATCGAGCCCGAGAGCGTGCCTGCCTGGGCGGAGAGGGCGGTGGACAGGACCGGGGATGGGGACTGTTTGCTCTCCGCGGCGACCGGCTGGGCGGATGCTTCGCCGGCAGGTTGCGGGGAAGGCGGTACTTTGGGTTCTGCCGGCGGTTCGGACCCATCCGCAAGTTTGGCAGTTACTGGTTGCATGCTTACACCTCTAAAATAACCGAATGCTTCATCTGGCCGGGCGATCAGGCCCGGCTCCTTGTCAACCCTTTAATTCGCCGGTCTTGGGATAGCGGGCGAGGATTTCGTTGAGCTGTTCCTTGCTGGTATCCCGGCCGACATCCACGTGCGAATAATCCTGGGCGATCTGCCCGACGACGGATGACAGGGTGGGCATGCGGGCCACAAGGTTATCGGCGGCCTGCGCCACCGCCTGGCTGGCCGAATCGAGCTGCTTTTGGAGCAGCTCCGAGCCGTCCTCCTTCAATGAGTCAAGCGTGGCCTGGTAGGAGTCCGATACCATTTCTCCGCCGGAGTCGGCCGCGTCGTTGACGACCTGGATGGTGGCCTCCTGCATGGTCTTTATGGTTGCCTGGTTGGTGGCGACCAGTTTGTCGATCCCCTCGTTGACCAGCTTTGACTCTTCGTCCAGGTTATTGCCTTTGAGCAGGTCCTGCATGGCCCGGATGTATTCGGTGTTCTGTTCCCAGAGCACCTTCTCACAGCCCCTGACCATCCCCTCGAGCTCCGCGGGGTTTGCCTTTTCCTGCGGCGACAGCCTGAGCCAGTGGTCGCGCAGGATGGATAATTCCAGGACGACCTTGCTGTAATTGCGGATGACGGCCTCGTTGCCGCGCAGCTGCTCCCAGCCGATCAGGGCGGATGTGATGGAGGCCGTCAGGGCGACCCAAATCCCCCAGTTGAGGGTTGCGACCGCCCCCGGGGTGGTGGTTTCGATCGACGAAGTGCCCAGCGTGGCAAGGACGGTGCCCAGGGCGCCGGTTGCCAGGATCAGAACGGTCATGCGGTCCCGGCTCTGTTTCAGCTGGTTGATCTTGCCGTTATGCCAGTTGAGCTGGTCCTCCAGTCTCTGGTGGAAATATTCATCCCCGGTCAGGTCGCCAAAACCGATATTGCGAGGGGTGGCGGGTTCTTCCAGTGCGAACACGCCGCCCATGGCCTGAAAGACCTGCCTTTGGGTCTGGGCCAGGCTCTTCTCCAGCATCTCGTCACGGCTGTCTTTTCCGTCTATTTTTTCCTTTGGCCAGATCGTGGAATAGAAATAGATCTCCTTGCGGATCTCCTCCGCGGCTGCGCGGGTGATCCACCAGTCCCCGTTGGCATACTTTTTGCTGGCGAAGGCGGCCAGCATGGAGGCCAGGACGGGCGTTGCAACAAAAATGATCCGGGCCAGCAATGCGATGCCCGCATTCCTTGGTTCCTGCAGCCAGGCCTGGTTCACCTGGGTGAGGATCGCGATGAAGGTCGCCAGCACGCCGAGAATGGCGATCCAGCGCCGGGCGTTATAAAAGCCGTTCTTTCGCCTTCCCGAGTGGGCGCTAAAGTTGGCGGCCCGCTTCCAGGCCAGGTCGAGGATGGGGGAAACCTTGGGGGGTTCAGGGGTCGTCATGGCAGATACCTCTATGCTTCTATTGGGGTCATTCGTGGACGATGGGAATGGACTTTTTAGCGGGTCACAAGCCAGGCGGCAATATAGCCCTCGCTGCCGGCCGGGTCCCTGACTTTGAGCCACTGGTTGTTCTGCCCGATTTTGGCATCCGCGTTGGGCTCGGTGACGGTGAATACGGTGCCGAGCGGCACGCGCTCGACCAGGTTCGCATCGCTGACCGCCGGCTGATTGCGCAGGGCAACGTTATCGGAGATCGTTTTCACCTGGAGAGGTCCGCTGCCGGTGGGCGCGGCGGGTTGCGGGCTGGCTGCCGATGTGACATACCAGGCAGCCACATAGCCTTCCTTGTTACTGGCATCCCGCACCTTCAGCCACTGCCCGGTCACGCCGACCTTGGAGGCTGCCTGGCTGGCGGGCTCCAGGCAGAGCAGCGTCTCTGTGACCGGGACGCGGCGGATCAGGTTACTGGGGTCGATCGCAGGCTGGGAGCGCAGGGCCAGCTCGTCGATCGGGGTCAATACCAGGGAGCCGGGCGTGGTGGTCGTGGAGACCGTCGTCTTGACGGACACGGTGGTGACCGTCTGGGTGGAGACCGGGGGCGGCGCCTTTGTTTCCGAGACATACCAGGCCGCCACATATCCCTGGTCTCCGTCCGGGCCCTGCACATTGAGCCACTGGCCGTTGACGCCCAGCTTGGCCTTCGCCGCAGCCTTGGGCTCCAGCGAGATCAGCGGCGTGCCAGCCACCAGCCGCTTCCACAAATAACCGGTAACGGATGGGTCGGCGCGCAGGGCCAGATCGTCCTCCACCGCATACACGGTGTATTGTTCCGCCGGGACGGGCAGCTTTGTCTTTGCGGGGGGATCGGGCAGCGTACTGCTGACCGAGTCGAACCATAGCACGGCGCTGATCTCGGCCTGGAGCGTGGCGCCGTTGTATTTATAGCGGCGGGTCAGCAGGACCTCCCTATCGGGGCCATCACCTGGATATTTATAGGGATCGTACAACACATAATCATCGCCCTCTTTATCCTTGACCAGGACGAAGTGGGTCTGGATGCCGGCCTGTTTGTTCCAGTCCACCTGTAGGATGACCGGCTTGCCCGCAGCGATCGCCGCGTCGATCTGTGCGATGGGCGCAGAGGAT
>JBLMZU010000722.1:0-4055 GCA_050258995.1 Bacteroidota bacterium | reverse complement strand
GCGAGATGGACTGTGCGGAAGCCATGTTCCCGGTCCTGGCCTGTGCTTCGATGAAGACCAGCCATTCGAGTGGATCATCCGGATGGTAGCCGAGTGAAGTAGCAGTCTGGAGCAGGTGATTAACCGTTTGCCAATCCCCCTTTTGACGTGCCAGTTCGGCCTTGGCATAGTAATAACACCATTCATGTTTTGGCTCGAGAAGAAAAGGCAGTGCCGGTGTATTTTGCGAATCGACCTTTATCAGAGCAGGGTCCGACAACCGAATGGCCCTTTTAAGAATCCTGGATTTTCCCTCATATGTTATTTCATCGTTCCATTTAGATCCCAGGACGCGTAAACAGCCGTTCCTCGGCTTGTAGATGACAATTGCCCTGGATGTAGATCCATTAAAACCGGCTGTCCGCAGGTAGACATTTATTTTTTGCCCAGGTTCCAATGAAGGGAGCGAGCCTCCCAGACGTGTTTCAGTGTAAATGAGACCATACGGAACCGCGGAGCGAGTGTAATCAGGCGCGTAAATCCAGTTGAGAGGTGCTGTGAACGAAAGGTCTGTTTCATAGTCCACAGGCAGTTCGTCGGTGATCAGCAAAGTGCCAGGCTGCATGTCAGGGATGCGCCATGCCAGCTGCCAGTAGATCTGCTGTTGGTCCACCCAGTCTCTTCTAAAAATATTGGCGTTATAAAACTGCTGTCCGATCCCCAGGGCGATCAATGCAGCAAAGACAATCGTTTTGATCCGATCACTGCGGATCACAAACTCCACCAGGCCGGTGATGAAGAGGCTGCCACCGATCATCATGGAGATCATGAAACGGTCCATGCTGGACTGGAGGGTAAGAGGCAGACCTGCTGCAAAGGACGGCAGCCGACCCAGTAAAATCCCGGCAATGCCGATCAGGATCATGGAGAGGGACCAGGACGATCCCTTGTCACCTTCAGACAGGGATTCGAATCGTTTTAGATAGAAGAAGAGCATTGCACAGCAAATCGCGATGATTACGAGGGTCAGAAGGGAGGATGGCGATGTGATCGTCCCAGATGCCAGTACGAGCACTTGGGTCCAGATATAGAACCCTGCCTTCCATATGGCTTCGCCTGCAGCCTTGAAGATTCCGAGGAGGGAAACCGTCCTGCCGACCATGTTTGCGGAATATGAGCCAAAGGAACGAACAAGAAAAAAATATGCAAGCCATGCTGCGTTGATCAGCCAGATCACCAGGTAGGGCAGCCATAATTTAAAGGATTGCATCAGCCTTTGTCTGAATCCCTTTGATTGCTCCGCTATGATGACCCAGATGAACAAAAAGCGCAGCGGCTCAAGGCCGAAGAAGTATTCGGTAGGAAAGAGTCCCAAAAGTAAAAAGAATAAGGCGATCAAAGTATCCCTTCCAAATCTCGAGGGATTCCTTAATGCCCCGGCCGTAAACCCAAAGGAGAGCAGGTAAAAAAGGTAGGCGATCCATTCCTGGTTGATATGAGTGAATGCCACCCAGTGTTGACTGTAACCCGGAAAAACAAGAAAGAGGAGGGAAGCAACAAGAGCTGCACGCGAATGCTGTGGCCAGACCTGACGGAATGTGAACCATGCCAAAAGTCCCGAGACGAAGCGGATGATCAGCATGAAAATCTGCCAGTAGATTGGCTCCGGAGGGATCAGGCTGGTTGTCAGGAAGAAGATCGGAGCTAAAAATGGACGGATATTCGAAAAAGCGGGAAAGAACTCCGCAGGGCCGAGGAATTTGGCGATCCAGACGAAGGGCCAATCGTCCCAGTAAAAGCCTGTCTGGGGGAGGAGCAAGCCATACGCAATCAGCGTGATGAGAAAAAAAAGTAAAGGAATACCCCAAATTCTTCTATGATCCGCATTCATGCAATGATTATAAAATACTATGGCGAATTGGGCCGTATGGCAAATATCGGGATCGGCTGCTGTTTCCCTTTAAAAACCACCGGGCCAAGAGACTCGCACTCTATTTCCGCTGGAATCCCCTCCTGGGTGTAATGATCCATCAAAATGGGATGCTCCACCAGCCTGGTGTGTGCTTCGATGCGTGCTGCAAGGTTGACCGTGTCTCCTACGCAGGTATAGGTGGCGCGGTGCTGTGTGCCGGTGTAGCCTGCGATAACCCGGCCAGTGGCTATGCCGATCCCGATCTCGATCCGAGTCTTGTTTTGCTGCTCTTGAACCTGGTTGAAGCCTTCCAGTAGACTCATCATCTCCAGCGCTGCACGGACAGCCTCTTCACGGTGATTTTCGCGCGGGATTGGCGCGCCAAAGATGGCCATGATCCCATCGCCCATCATCTGATTGACCATCCCATGATGGCCGGTGATGGCATCGAACATGAGGGCAAAATAGTTGTTCAGCAACTCGATGATCTCTGCAGGATCCTCCTTTTCAGAGTAGCTGGTATACGAACGGATATCGGCGAACATGATGCTGGCATTCACATGCTTGCCACCCAGGGAAAATCCTGACTTCAATAATTCGTCGGCTACTTCACGGGTGGCAAAGGTGCGGAAAAGCTTTCGCTGCTCGTCGCGCAGGCGCTTCTTTTCCAGGCTGGCATTGACGCGAGCCCGCAGAAGGATCGGGTTGACCGGCTTGTTAAGGTAATCCTCCGCACCGAGCTCAATGCATTTCACGACACTGTTGATCTCATCCAGCGAAGAGGTCATGATGATGGGGATGTCGCGCAGATCGGGGTCTTGCAGGCAGGTTTCCAGGACCTGGTAGCCATTCATCTCGGGCATCTCAATATCGAGCAGGACCAGGTCAAAGGAGGCAGAGCGCAGCTTTTCCAGAGCCAGCCTTCCATTTTCCACAGCTTCGATTTTGTGCCCATAGCTTTCCAGGCCGCGCGCCAATAGGATGCGGTTGACCTTGTTGTCGTCCACGATCAGCAGATGACCAGGTTCCGGCCGGGATGTCATGCCCGCATCTCCTTCAATTCGGCGGCCGCTACGGAAAATGCCTGGTTCAATTTTTCAAGTTTATCTCCGACATCCAGGTTGTTCTCCCGAGCCATGTATTCCAATTCCTTTGCCTGCACGCCCAGCTGCGTAGCGCCAAAGGTGTTGGCATTGCTCTTCAGCGAGTGTGCATTCCTGCGGAAGGATTCAACATCCTTTGCATCCATGGCTATCTGCATATGATTCAACATGTTCGGGCCGTCCTCCAGAAAGGCATCGATCAGCTCGTTGATGAAATCCTCACCGGACATTTGCTTCAGCTCTTCGAATGTGGCTCGGTCAATTACAGGCATGATGTCTCCGTCCTTGATCGGGTATTTATTTTCGCTCTGCCTTGAGCAGGGCGTCCACCAGCTCGTTGACGCGGATGGGCTTGCTGACATAGTCATTCATCCCGGCCGCGATGCACATTTCACGGTCCCCTTCCATGGCATTGGCGGTCATGGCAATGATGTGCGGTTGGGCGATCGCCGTCAGCTTGCGGATCTTCAGGGTCGCATCCAGGCCGTCCAGCTCGGGCATCTGTACGTCCATCAGGATCACATCGTAGGTCTGTCGCTCAACGGATTCTACAGCTTCGAGGCCATTCGATGCAATATCAGCCCGATATCCAAGCCGTTCAAGAATACGAAGTGCAAGCTTCTGATTCACTGCATTATCCTCCGCCAGCAGAACCCGCAGCGGGTGCAGCCTTCCCATTTCGGCATCCATCAGGACTTTGGCGGGCTCGGGTTTCGGAGAGGCGAGAGAACGGGCAAAGATGGATGCAAGGGCGTCGTAAAGAGCTGAAGGCTTTAAGGGCTTGGTCAGATAGGCTGAAAAGTGTACTTCCTCCGCGCCAAGCTCGCGCCTGCCCAGAGAGGTCAGGAGGATGATCGGAAGGGCCGTTTCATCCTGCAGCTTGCGGATCTCGCGTGTGAACATGATGCCATCCAGCTCTGGCATGTGCATGTCGGTGATTACAAGATCGAAGTGCCGGCCTTCCTTGAACCAGTCCAGGGCTTCACGCGGGTATTCTGTTTCGTGAGCATCCATGCCCCATTTTTCGGTCTGGAGACGAAGGATGCGGCGGTTTGTAGCGT
>JBLMZU010000721.1:0-8553 GCA_050258995.1 Bacteroidota bacterium | reverse complement strand
GAAGCGCTGCACGACGTGGTCCGCTCCGGCAGGGTCCGCTACATCGGTGGCTCCGCCATGCACGCCTGGCAGTTTATGAAAGCCCTCCACACCGCCGACCTGCACGGCTGGACGCGCTTTGTCTCCATGCAGAACCATTACAACCTGCTCTACCGCGAAGACGAGCGCGAGATGCTGCCGCTCTGCCAGGACCAGAAGATCGCCGTGATCCCGTTTTCACCGCTGGCGCGCGGCTGGCTGGCCCGTAAACCATCCGGGGATGAAAATGAAACGCCGCGCGGACAGGCGGATCCCCTCATCAAGGAGCGGTACACTCGGGAGGATAACTTCTCCATCATCCAGCGGGTCGGCGAGGTGGCCGAAGCCCACGGCGTGCCGATGGCCCAGGTCGCACTGGCCTGGATGCTCTCCAGGCCGGTCGTCACCGCTCCGATCGTCGGTGCCACGAAGCCGCATCACCTGGAGGATGCCGTCGCGGCACTTTCCATCCAGCTTACGCCGGAGGAGATCAAGTATCTGGAAGAACCATATCTGCCGCATCCCGTGATCAGTTATGTGTAACGCAATCTGGACGGGCTGCAGTGATTCGTAAGTTCTCAGGTTCAGGCACTGCATGAAGAATCCACGATCAGCCGACCCCTCCAACGGGCTCGGTTACTTTTTAAGCAGCATGGCGTAATTTGTCAAATGGCGGGATGAAAAGAAGGCTGACAGCATAAAGAAGGCAGGAAGATAAATTTTTCGGGATTGCCAGAATTACTCCATCTGTTTTCTACAAAAACACGAAGAACATAATGGCTTGTGATCGGCGAGAAGGTTGAAATTGCGCCAAAATTGTCGTGAAAGAGGGGCTGCACGTGAGATAATATTGTGGTAGGATAATCCCTTATCTGGACAAGTTTGGATAGAGACTATAATTCAGTTTCGTCCGTCCATGGCTGGACATTCCCCTCTCCGAAGCTTATTTTTATTAAAATCGAATACACAACGTCTACGTCCTGCATTGCGACTGGCGAAGCAAGTCTTGTGAGTTTAAGTGTTTATCATGTTTTAGAGGTTTGTTTATGGAAAAGGATCACAAGGCACATGGGGACCTTCAGACAGAAAATTTACATACAAAGCATCCTGCCTCCCCCTCTGCATCCCAGCTGAGGGCAAAACACCAACAGATTATCAACCAGCTCCTTCCGATCGGCATCGTGGAAACCTCCCTGGAGGGGCAGTATCTCGACGCCAATGAAGAATTCTGCCGCATGCTGGGATATGAAAAGGAGGAGCTGCTTCAGCGCGGCATCAAGGAGCTCACGTCGGAGGCGGACTACCAGCCTGATATCGAGTTACACGGCCAGCTGGTGGCAGGTGAAATCCCCTATTACAAGATCGAAAAACGCTTTGAGCGTAAGGACGGGCAAGTCCTTTGGGCGGACCTGACGCGTTCCGCGGTCCGCGATGCCAGTGGAAACGCACTCTATATCGTCGGAATCGTACTGGATATTACCGAGCGCCACCTTGCCGAGGAGGCACTTCGGGAGAGCGAGCGAAAGTTCAGCCTGATTTTCGACAAGCTTCCCTTTGGCGCGACGCTGACAGGTCCGCAGGATGGCCGCATCCTGGATGTCAATGAGATGTTTGAAAAGGTCTTTGGTTATTCCAAACAGGAAGTGATCGGCAAAACGCTGCTAGAACTTGGACTGGTCCCGGATGTCGGTGCGCGGGAGCGCATCCTGGTCGAGTTACTGGAGCGCAACTCCGTGCGTGGCATTGAGCTTGAGCTGTCGACCAAATCCAACGGCAGGCGCATCTTCCTGGCCAACCTGGATGTGGTGGAGATCCAGGGAGAGAGCTATATTCTTCAAACGGATCAGGATATTACGGAAAGAAAGCAGGCCTTGGAAGCATTAAGGGAATCGGAGGAGCGTTTCCGTGCCATCCTTCGCCAGGCAGCCGCCGGGATCGTTCGCAAGGATGCGGTAGGCACACTGCTGTTCGTCAATGATGAGTTTTGCAGGATGATCGGTTACAGCGCCGCCGAGCTGGTTTCAGGCAAGACCTGCTGGGACCTCACCCACCCGGACGATTTGGAGGAAAACCAAAGGTTATTTAACCAAATGATCCGGGATGGCATACCCTTCCGGATGGAACGGCGCATGATCCGGAAGGACGGTTCGATCCTGTGGTGCAATCTCAGCGTGGCGCCAGTCATGGATGCGCTGGGGAATCCGATATCGGCTGTGGGGGTCGAAGTGGATATCACCGCCCGAAAGCAGGTGGAAGCCTCACTCCGGCAACTGAACCTGGAGCTGGAAAGCAGGGTCGAAGAGCGCACGGCTGAATTACAGACTATGAATCAAGTGCTGCAAAAGAGCCGCAGGAGGTTGCAGGTGCTTTCCCAGCGTCTGGTCCAGGTCCAGGAGGATGAGCGCCGTTCACTGGCGCGGGAGCTTCATGACCAGGTGGGGCAAAGCCTGATTGCCTTGAACCTTAACCTGACGATCATTCAAGGTGAGTTATCCGGGGGGAATACGGAGCAGCTTGGTACACGCCTGGCCGATTCGATCCAGCTGGTGACCCAGGTGATTAAGCTGGTGCGTGATGTGATGTCAAACCTGCGCCCTGCCCACCTGGACGACTATGGATTGGAGTCTGCCCTGCAAACCTACGTCAGTGAGTTTGAAACAAGGTATGGCATTCCCGTCCGTTTCGAAAAACCAGCTGTTCCCCTCCCGCGGCTGGAGAACAGTGTTGAGATCACCCTCCTGCGGATCAGCCAGGAGGCGCTCACCAATATTGTCCGGCATGCCCAGGCCAGCCAGGCCGTCCTGTCACTGCAGGTGGATGAGAGACATGTCCATTTGATGATTGAGGATAACGGGATTGGCATTCCAACCGGGGAGGGGGCAAAGCGTCCTCACAGCCATGGATTGAAAATCATGCAGGAACGTGCAGAGGCGCTGGAGGGGACCCTCAACATACGATCGGTCCCGGGCGCCGGGACAGCGATCGAAGTTATCATTCCGCTTGCGCCGCGTGAGCCGGATTCAAATTCCCAGGAGCAATTGCCATGATCACTGTCCTTCTGGCAGACGATCACGCCATGGTCCGTGACGGCCTGCGTTACCTCCTGGAAGCAGCCGGGGATATTCAAATTGTCGCCCTGGCCTCCAATGGCAAGGAGGCAGTCGCCCAAGCCATTACCCACTGCCCGAATATAGCGGTCATCGATATTTCCATGCCCGTGATGGATGGCATTGAAGCAACCAGACAGATTGTGATTGCGTGCCCGCAAACGCGCATCGTTACCCTTTCCATGTATCACACGGGAGAGTATGTACAGCGCGCCTTAAAGGCAGGCGCGCTTGGTTATGTGCTGAAGGATGCTGCCGGCGTCGAACTCATCGAGGCGGTCCGTAGTTTGCATGCGGGAAGGCGATATTTTAGCCCGCAGGTTGCCGGGTATTATTAAAAACAGGCCGGGAGCCGGCAATTCCATCCAGGCGATGGATGTGGCCTGTGAATACATGGGAACAAAGAGATTTATAATCTTCCCCCTGAAAATAAAAGCTCCAACTCTACCGAAGGGATGTCCATGATGGAATATCGAAAGCTGGGCCGCTCGGGCGTGCTGGTCTCGCCGTTGTGTCTGGGAACGATGAACTTCGGCGGTTCCACGAATGAAGCCGATTCATTTGCGATCATGCAAAAGGCCGTGGAGGCCGGGATCAATTTCTTTGATACGGCGAACGTATATAACGAGGGAGAGAGCGAACGCATTACGGGCCGGTTCCTGAAGGACAAAAACCTTCGCGACCAGGTGGTGCTGGCGACCAAGGTCTTCAGCCGGGTGGGGACTCACCCCAACCAGGCCGGCGGGACCCGCTATCACATCGTCAGGGCCTGTGAGGACTCACTACGCCGCCTGCAGACCGACCACATCGACCTGTACCAGCTCCACCGTCCACCCATGACTCATTCGCAGGAGGAAACCCTGCGCGCCTTCGACGACCTGATCCATGCCGGGAAGGTGCTCTACATTGGCGCATCCACCCACCCGGCCTGGATGGTGATGGAGGCACTGGCCATCAGCGAGCGCTATGGGCTGAACCGCTACATCAGTGAGCAGCCGCTTTATAACCTGCTCGACCGGCGCGTCGAGAATGAGCTCATCCCGTTGGCCTTGAAATACGAACTGGCGATCCTGCCCTGGTCTCCGCTGGCGATGGGCATGCTGGCCGGTCGCTATACCCAGACCGATCAATACCCCGAAGGTTCGCGCGCCGAGCGCTGGAACAATGACGTCATCCGGGAACGCGTCACGCAGCGCGGGCTGGATGTGAGCCGGGCCGTTGGCAAAATGGCACAGGAGCGCGGGATGACTGCCTCGCAGCTGGCCCTGCTCTGGCTCAAGGACCAGCCCGGCGTGACCGCGCCGATCGTCGGCCCGCGCACGCTGTCCCACCTGGAGGATGCGCTGATCATCCTGGATAAAAAGCTGGAGGATGCCGACCGTCCGCTCTTCGATACGCTGGTCCACCCCGGCAACGCCGTCGCCGATTTCCACAATTCCAATGACTGGATGAAGATGCGGATACGCCAATTTGAAGAATGATATTTACCATTTGGGGGCGGCCCGGATAAAACACAGACGGAAAGGCTATTGTATTTTCCTCTGAATGGGCACATAATGATTCCATACGATTGGCTTTCCTACGGAAAGCAAACCATGGCGGGAATGGATCTACAAGGAGGGACCCATGTTGGTAATCACAAGTGACTGGCATCTGGCAGATAAAACCGCCGGGCTGGATATGCCCGCCGGCGCCTTTGCGCTTTTCCAGGAACGGTTGTGCGATATGGCCTATGATGCCTCCCAGCGCGGAGATGGGACGTACAAACCGATCGACTCGTTGGACCTGTTACTGCTGGGGGATATCTTCGACCCGCTGCGAAGTGCCCTGTGGACGGAGGAGGAAAAGGGAGCGCCTGGGTATGCGCGTCCCTGGTCGAAGGTGAATGACCCTGCCTTTGTGAAAAAGCTCGACCAGATCACGGATGCAATCATCCGCGATAATACGGACGCGTTTAAGATCCTGCGCAGTATTGCCGGTGGAGACGGGGTCTCCCTGCCGCCGGCGACCAAGGACCAGCACGTGGATATGCGCGTCTCCCGGGATCCAAGATCGGTCAGCCGCCTGCCGGTGAAAGTGCGGATCCATTATATGATTGGCAACCATGACTGGTATTACCACCTGCCGGGCGCGGGACTTGATCAGGTCCGGCAAAAGATTGTGGACGCCATGGGATTATCGAATCCACCTTCGGCCTTTCCCTATGTACCGTCCGAGTCCGGCACGATCGATCAGGTGCTCCGGCAGCACGGTGTGTTTGCCCGCCACGGCGACTTCCATGATCCCTATAACATCTATAAACAGGACCGCGACCATGCCTCCATCTCGGATGCAGTCTGTGTCGAGCTGTTCAACCGGATCGCCGTCCAGATTACGAATGAGCTTCACGATCGCCTGGTGCCTGAATTCTTCCGCGACCTGAAGGAACTGGACAGCATCCGGCCGGAGCTGATGACCCCGGTCTGGATTGCCAGCCTCTTCGAGCGCTACAATGTCCCGCAGCAGGACCGGCTCAAGGTCAACGACATCTGGCATGACCTGGTAGGCCAGTTCCTCAAGCTGGATTTCCTGCAGGAGCTCGACGAGCCGTTCAAGTTCGACCTGGTCGACGCACTCAAGGCTGCCTTTAGCCTGGCCCGCCTCATCTCCATGGATACCCTGACAGATTGGGCCCTGGCCATCGAAAAGCTGGAGAGCCTGGTCGGGCTGGTCCGCAGCGGCAGCATGGGCTCGGAGGAATGGGTGGAACGCGAGCCGGCGTTCCAATCGGGGGAGGCCCGCTTCATTGTGTATGGACATACGCACCAGCCGGTGGTGTGCCCGATCCGCTCGCTCCAGAGAGGAGCACTGCCTCTTGACCAGATCTACCTCAACTCCGGCACCTGGCATCCCATGCACCAGATCTGCGATACCGAGTCGGGCAAAAAGAGCTTCGTCTACTACAAGACCATGACCTACCTGGGGCTCTATTGCGGGGGTGAGCGCCGCTGCAAGGCGTATGAGAGCTGGAGCGGTACCCTGGACATCTAGAAGGTCGCGTCTGCGATGTGACTGTCTGTTCTAAAGTAAAGCCTTTTGGAATGTAAAGGGGTTTATGACGCACCAAACGTGATCTAGCCGCTCGAAACCTTGTATACCTGCAGGGTTTCGCTCACGCCTTTCACCGCCACCTGTTCCGGCAGGATCGTACATTTGGCCAGGGACTCTTGAACACCCGGGTAGGTGTACACATCCTGGCTGATGTAGATCTCGCCGGCATCCGCCAGTCCCTGGACCCGGGCGGCGATGTTGACCGTCTGACCGAAATAATCCAGCCGGTCGTTCAAGGTCACCACGATCGAATGGCCGGTATGGATGCCGATCTTCAGCACCAGCTTGTCTGAGATGTTGCGGTTGAAGGCATCGATCTCAAGCAGCATGTCCAGCGCGGCGTTCACGGCATCGAGTGGGGTCATGAACGCGGCCATCACGGCATCGCCGATGGTCTTGACGGTGGCCCCTTCATGGCGGTGGATCACATCGCCCAGGGTATCGAAATGCTGGCGGACGAGAAAGTAGGCCTGCGGATCGCCGATCTGGTCGTACAGGGCTGTGGATCCTTTGAGGTCGGTAAAGAGAAAGGTGATGTCCTTGACGCCGATGCCCTCGTTCACAGACACGGTCTCGGTGCGAAATAGATTGCGGAATGTCTGGGTGGTGATCAGGCGTTTGCCTGAGAGGAAGGGATCGAAGGTAATGCCTGTTTTCGGCGGCGCGCCGGTAAAATGAGCCGTCCACATGCAGACCCGTCGCTCCACCCGGTTTTCGATCTCGACCGCCACGGGATCGGTGCAAAGGCTGCCGAGGTGATCGAAGGTCAGGGCAGCATATCCAAAATCGAGGCGCCCGGCCGGCGCTTCACGATCCAGGACTTGAAATCCCTCTTCGAACATTTGAATGGAAATGGTTTGCAGTTCGGAGACGCTTTCCCTGGCGACCGGAAAACCTGCCGTAACCCGGTCCGTCAGGTTGGTGATGATCACGACCCCCGGCTCGCCGGCGAATTCCACCTGGCGCTTCTCTCCCGGCTCGAGATAGGCGAGCAGTTTGGTGACGGCCCGGATGAGATTCTCATGACTCCAGCCGGTCAGCCAGGAATGGACACCCCGGGCCAGCTTGTACTTATAGAGATAATCCTCAGCCGAGAGCAGCTCGGGGTGGTGGAAGGCGATCTCGCGGATGGAGCGTGAGACCGTAAAGCTGACCTGGATGTAGTCGTCGAGGGTGGCTGTATTTTCGAAGGCACACTGATTGCAGATATACGTCGAGTGCAGCTTATGCATGTTACGGAAGCTTTCGACGACATTTCCACAGGTGGCGCACACCAGGTGCCATTCCATCTCGAACAGTCCCAGCTTTGTGCTGTGCAGAAAGAGGTCGATCGCTTCCGGCTCTGCGATGCCCTTTTCCATGGCGAACTGAATCGGGTTGACTCGGAAAAGGGCATAATCGTCACTGGAGCGGATGAGGGTCTCGAGCTTGGAGACAGCCCGCGGCGACCAGGGCCTGACACTTTCCAGTTTGCCCAGCAGCTCATCCAGCAATATTTCGTTTAAAGGAGTGCCTGTCATCGAGATCTGCCATCTACCTGTAAAGTCTCAAATCAGATTTGAATAAGAAACGAATTCTCGCACGAGGTTTTTATCGGCGCAGTCCCCTCCAAACCTCCAGCTTGGTGCTGACCCGGCCGATCACTTCATCGGTGAACTCGGTCGTAGCCAGGCGCCCGCCCAGGTCGGTGGTGGTCTGCCCGGCGTGGACCGCTTCGAAGACGGCTTCATAGATGGCACGCGAAGCCTTGTCAGCCTCCGGCGACTGGATGTAGGACAGGATCGAAGCACCGGCCAGGATCATTGCCATCGGGTTGGCGATGTTCTTGCCCTCCAGGGCGGGAGCGGTACCGTGCGGCGCCTCGGTGAAGACCACCTTGATGTTGTAGGCATCGTTAAAGGCGATCACCTGGCTCTCGGACCCGGCAATGCTGCCGAACATCTGCAGGACCATGTCGGAGAGCAGGTCGCCATCCCGGTTGAGGGTCGGAATGACCAGGGCATCGCCATCACTCTTGAGCAGGAGCGCAAGGGTGGCGTCGATCAGCTGCGGCTCATACTGCACGTTGGGGTGGCGGGCCGCGGCAGCATCCAGCTCCTCCTTGAACATCCCCTCGTAGACCGGGCTGACGGTGTACTTCGGGCCGCCGAACACGCGCGCATTGGTGCGCTCGGCCTGCAGGAAGGCGAACTCGGCCACGCAACGGGAGACGCTGCGGCTGATCTTCGACGTGCGGAAGGCGATCTCATCTCCATCGGGTGTGGTCTCCCGCCATTCCCTGGCTCCGTAGGCATCGTCCACGGCCATGCGGACGATGGAGATCGGGTCGTGCACGCCG
>JBLMZU010000720.1:0-4734 GCA_050258995.1 Bacteroidota bacterium | reverse complement strand
GCCGCCCTCCTGCGCGCAGGAAAATCCCTATGAAAAGCCGCGCCCACCTGGAGGCGATGCCGCCTTATCTTCCCATCGAACCGTTCGAAATCCTGTCTGCGCGGACGGGACGGGAGCCTTCCCAGATCGTCAAGCTGGATGCAAACGAGAATCCGTACGGGCCGTTAAGCGCCGTGCGTGAGGCACTCGGCGCGTTGGATTTTCCTCACATCTATCCTGACCCGGAAAGCCGCACCCTACGTAAAAAACTGTCAACTTTTACGGGGATTAGTGAAGAGTATCTGCTGGCAGGCGCGGGTGCGGATGAGTTGATCGATCTGCTCATGCGCGTGTTACTGGACCCGGGCGATTGTATTCTCTCCTGTCCTCCAACATTTGGCATGTATTCCTTCGATGCCGAACTCAATGATGCAAAATGTATCGAGATTCCCAGGAATTCAGATTTTTCCGTTGATCTCGTTGCAATCCGAAAAGCAGTTGGTCTTCACCAGCCCAAAATACTCTTCCTCGCATCGCCGAATAACCCCGATGGGTCCCTGCTCGAGCCAAAAGTACTCGATGAGCTGTTGTCACTTCCATTGTTGCTCGTATTGGATGAAGCCTACATTGAGTTTGCCGGGGATAATCTTGGCGCCAGCATCAGCAGGACCAGGGAAGTGCCTCAACGAGAGAATCTGGTTGTACTGCGTACCTTCAGTAAATGGGCGGGGCTTGCGGGCCTCCGCATTGGATACGGCGCATTTCCACTCTGGCTGATGCCCACGCTGTGGAAGTCCAAGCAGCCTTATAACGTCAATGTGGCTGCCAGCGTGTCTGCCCAGGTCTCATTGGAAAATGTGGATGAACTGGCAGAGGTGGTCGAGCGCTTGAGAACCGAGCGGGAGCGATTGTTTGCGGCAATTCAGGAGGTTTCGTATCTCAAGCCTTATCCCACCCGCTCCAACTTTATCCTGTGCCAGGTCAGCGGACGGGATGCCGCGGATCTCAAGGCGCGCTTGGCCCGGGAGCATGGGGTCTTCATCCGCTATTTCAACAAGCCAGGCCTGCGCGACCATATCCGCATCAGTGTCGGCCGTCCGCAGGATACGGATGTATTATTGGCTGCGTTGAAGAGCTTTGACGATTAGCACAGGATCCATAAAACAGGCAACGAGGAACAAATATGCGTACATCCGAAATATCACGGAAAACAAATGAGACCGAGATCCAGATCAAGCTCGGCCTGGAGGGCAACGGCACGCACAATATCTCGACCGGCATTGGTTTTCTCGATCACATGCTGACTCACCTGGCTGTCCATGGATTATTCGATCTTGATCTCCAGGCGCGGGGCGATCTGCACATCGATGTCCATCATACGGTCGAAGATGTGGCGCTTGCCTTGGGCCAGGCCTTTGACGGGGCCCTGGGCGACCGCAAGGGCATCACCCGCATGGCGGATTGTTATGCACCGATGGACGAAACCCTGGCGCATGCTGCCATCGATCTCTCGGGCCGGCCGTACTCGGTCATCCAGGCGGAGTGGCGTACGCCTTACGTGGGGAACATTCCCACCACGTTGTTTCCTCATTTCTTTGAGTCTTTTGCAGTGACGTCGCGCTGCAACCTGCATGCCCGGGTTCTATACGGGCGGGACGACCATCACCAGGCGGAGGCCCTCTTCAAGGCCTGGGCCCGGGCGCTGGATGCCGCCACCCAGATGGATCCGCGCCGCGCAGGAAATATTCCATCCACGAAAGGGACGTTGTAATTGTGACTTCAAGGAAGCAATTGATCCTGATCGATGCCGGAACCGGCAATTTGCGCTCGGTCCAAAAATCCTTGGAAGCCGTCGGAGCGGAAGTGATCTGTACGAGCGATGCACGAACCGTGGCGACCGGTCAACGCGTGGTGCTCCCGGGCGTTGGAGCCTTCGGAGATTTTATGTCCGGGCTGCGTTCGCGCGGATTGGAGCATGTGGTCAGGGAAGTCGCCAGGCGAGGCACGCCATTGCTGGGGATTTGTGTCGGGATGCAGGCCTTCTTTGAAGTTGGGGAAGAAATGGCTGAGCATGCCGGGTTGGGAGTATTGGCGGGACGGGTGGTACGCTTTGCTGAGTCGCTGCCGGTGAAGGTTCCGCATACGGGCTGGAATCAGATCGAGGTCCGGGACGATGCGCCGCTCTTTCGCGGCATCCGATCGGGATCGTACGTATACTTCAATCATTCGTATTACTGCCAGGCGGAGTCGCCGTCCGACGTCACAGCGACAACCGACTATGGCCTGCCGTATGCCTGTGCGGTACAACGGGACAATCTATTTGGCGTGCAGTTCCATCCTGAAAAGAGCCAGGCGATCGGACTGCAGATCTTGAAGAATTTCCTGGAGGCGATATGACCTTTACTGTGTATCCTGCGATCGATTTGCGCGAAGGCAAGGTGGTGCGATTGAAGGAAGGCGATCCGGCCCGTATGACAGTATACAGTGCTGATCCGGTCGAGACTGCCCGCCGCTGGATGGATGCCGGTGCAAGCTGGCTGCACGTGGTCAACCTTGACGGAGCCTTCGGCGTCAACGATATCGACAACCGCCAGGCGCTGGAGGACATTTTGAACCTGGATGTGAAGATCCAGTTTGGGGGAGGCATGCGCTCCCGGGATGCGATCGAACGGGCCATCAAACTGGGTGTGAGCCGGGTGGTGCTGGGGACGATTGCCATCGAGCAGCCGGATCTCGTTGCTTCGGCCATGGCCATTTATGGGGAGGATCGGGTCAGTGTCGGGATCGACGCCCGGGATGGAATGGTCCGGGTCCGCGGCTGGAAGGAGAGCGGTGGAATCTCCGCCACCGGGCTTGCGCTCCAGATGCGCGATCTTGGCCTGCGCACCGTGATCTTTACCGATGTGGGCCGGGATGGGCTGGGCCGTGGTTTGAACGTCGCGTCCACCCGCGAGTTGGCGGAGACGAGCGGACTGGATGTGATCGCTTCGGGAGGAGTCCATTCGATGGACGATGTGATTGCGGCGAAGCAGGCGGACCTGGCAGGCGTAATTATTGGCCGTGCCCTGTATGATGGAACGATCGATTTGCCGGAAGCGATCAGGATTGTTAACCACTAGGGGCATGAAGGTACACGAAGGAAAGCCTTTTCAGGCGCAAGGAGCGGCATCATGCTAGCGAAGCGAATCATTCCCTGCCTCGACATCAAGGACGGGCGCGTGGTCAAAGGTGTGAACTTTGTCAATTTGAGGGACGCAGGCGATCCTGTCGAACAGGCGCGCATCTACGATGGCCAGGGCGCCGACGAGCTGGTCTTCCTGGATATCTCTGCCACCCATGAGGGACGCAGGACCACCCTGGACCTGGTCGGCCGGGTGGCCGACACGGTCTTCATGCCGCTGACGGTGGGAGGCGGCATCCGCGCCGTGGCCGACATGCGCAATCTTCTTTTGGCAGGCGCGGACAAGATCAGTGTCAACTCGGCGGCTGTTCGCAATCCCGTTCTTCTCTCCGAAGGGGCCTCCCGCTTCGGGGCGCAATGCATTGTTCTGGCCATCGACGTGCGACGCCGTGCAGCAGGCTGGGAAGTCTACGTCAACGGAGGGCGACTCCCGACCGGCATCGATGCCCTCGAATGGGCCGTGCGCGGCGTGGAGCTGGGCGCGGGCGAGATCCTACTGACCAGCATGGATGCCGATGGCACCCTGGCAGGATATGACATCGAGCTGACCCGGAGGATCGCCGAGGCGGTCTCTGTCCCGGTCATTGCCTCGGGCGGTGCAGGGACTCCTTCTCATTTTGCAGAGGTGCTAACCGCCGGCCGTGCGGACGCCGCCCTGGCCGCCTCCCTGTTCCATGATGGCAAGCTGCGGATCCCTGAGCTGAAGCACGCCCTGCAGGGACAGGGCGTGCCGGTCCGCATGTTGGAAGCGCAGCAGCGTTAGGAAGGAACATCCCATGCAGGAGATCAAATTCGATTCCAACGGCCTGGTCCCGGCCATCGTCCAGGATGCGGAGACCAGGGACGTTCTGATGCTGGCCTATATGAACCGGGAGTCTCTTCAGAGAACATTGGAAACAGGGGAGACCGTCTTCTGGTCACGCAGCCGCAAGGAGCTCTGGCACAAGGGCGCGACCTCCGGCAATGTACAGCGGGTGGTGGAGATCAAAGTGGACTGCGACCAGGATACCCTCCTGATCCGCGTTCATCCGGCGGGTCCGGCATGTCACACGGGCAACCAGACCTGCTTTTATACGGATTTATAATCGAACCCTTTGAAAGGAATCGGAGTGAACATCGAAAGCTTGTTTGACATTATTCAATCCCGAAGGGAGAACGCTCCCGAGGAATCCTATACAGCACATCTTTTTAAAGAAGGCCTGCCAAGGATTGCGCAGAAGGTGGGGGAGGAGGGCACGGAAGTCGTTGTGGCGGCATTGGCCCAGGATGACCAGCGCTTGATAGAAGAGGTCGCCGACCTGACCTTTCATACGCTGGTTCTTTTATCTGCTCGTGGATTGACGCCGGCCCACATCGCTGCCGAGTTGGAGAAGCGCCACAAATGAACCGCATCCTTCTGCTCGATGCGGATGGCGTGATGGTCCAGCCCGCAGGCTACCGGGCGGCACTCCGCTCGACTGTCAATTATTTTATCGACCCACCACTGGTAATCGAGGAGGAAGCATTAGCAGAACTGGAGAGACGACAGATCACCAGTGAATGGGACATGGCTCCTCTTCTAATTGCCTCCTACT
>JBLMZU010000719.1:0-6733 GCA_050258995.1 Bacteroidota bacterium | reverse complement strand
CTATTGCTTGCGGTGCGCTTACGGACTGAGTTTCCTCGAATGCGGCCTACGGTGCGCCATGGCACTGGAAGAGATGATTTTGAACATGGGGCAGGATACGGTTTCGGCTTTTATAGCAGAGCCGGTTAGTGGAGCTACTCTGGGAGTGTACCCGCCACCACTGGGCTATCTGCCGCTTATTCGTGAGATCTGCCAAAAATACGGAGTACTGCTGATTTTTGATGAAGTCATGACCGGGATGGGGAGAACCGGGCGCTGGTTTGCCTGCCAACATGAAAATGTTGTCCCGGACCTAATGACGCTTGGCAAGGGGCTCAGCTCCGGCGCCATCCCCTTGTCCGCGGTGGCCGCCAAGCCGGAGCACCTGGAAGCAATTAGTCAAGGAAGCGGCAATTTTGTCCACGGCGGAACTTTTTCACATCATGTGGTTGCTGCCGCAGCCGCTCGAGCGGTCATCGGCATTCTGGAACAAGAAAACCTGGTCACGCGGGCAGGTGAAATGGGCCGATACCTCGGTGAACGACTGAAGGCCAGGCTGGGCGAATTGCCGTACGTTCTGGATATCAGAGGCGTCGGACTCATGTGGGGCGTGGAATTGGGCCGCAATAAGACGGGGTTCGAGCCGTTTCCGAGGAATCTGAAAATTGCTGAGCGTATCCGAGAGGCCATGTTCCGGCGCGGCGTTCTCGTGTACCTCTCCACAGGCTTCGCGGGCAAGGATGGGGATGCCATCGTGTTCGGTCCTCCTTTCATCATCAATACGGAGGAAATCGACTCTGCGGTGGATACTCTTGCATCAGTGCTGGAAGAAGATGTGATGAGTTATACATAGGGGATTCTCAAGAGTAATCGCGAAAAGAAGCAGGAATTGGTGGCGGTGGGCATCCTGGCCGTCACGTCATGGGAGGACAGGCATCTTGCCTGTCACATCTTGGTAGGATGGGCACCTGAGACTGTCTCAGAATTACCCAATCTGCCAAAATCGTAGCACGATGCACTGATAGGGGCAGGTTTTAAACCTGCCCGTTTTTGGGAAATCCGACCAAGGGCGGGTTTCAAACCCGCGCCGTACAGCGGCTGTCTGCTACCCCCTCGAATTGCATAGGCATTGCACCGCCCGCTGGGATACATCTCTGCATTGATATCGTGGCACGATTGCCGTAGCGAACGAAATTCTGAGACAGTTTCATCTTGCCTGTCACATTTAATAGACGGGCTGGAAGCCCGTCCTACCATTCAGTGACCCTCCGATCCTATCCGTTACGGGTATAAAACTTTTGAGAACGGCTATAGTTTGAACAAGCTCACCACGACCAAATCCGGGATTGCTTGGTCGCTTCGCTCCTCGCAAGGACAAACGCCTGTAATTGCGAGCGAAGCGAAGCAATCTCTATTCTCATGTATGGCAGGAACAACTTGGCGCGGATAGGGAAGATTTCTCTTGACACCGGCTTGATTGCGATTCAATAATGTAATCGTTTACATTTTGTGACTTCCTTTTACAAACTCCCTTGCGTAAGGCGCTCCTCTCTTATTGGAAGCGCATGAGGATGGCAGTTGCTTCTTATTTTCGCCTACTGCCCTGGTCAAAAAGGAAGCCGGTGCTGGCTGGTCAAAAAAGCAAAAATGGAGTGTGAAATGTAACCGCTTACAGAAACCGGTATGTCACATTTCCTTCTTTTTCCCGACATCACGGTGACCCCATGTCCAAATTCACCATGCAGGACATAGCAGCTCTGGCAGGCGTTTCGGTGGCCACAGTCTCCCGAGCCATCCATACCCCTCAATTTGTACGATCCAAGACACGGGAACGCGTACTCTCAATTATCGAAAAGCACGGTTACGTGTACAACGCCGCGGCCGGTGATTTCTCCAGAAACAAATCTACCGTCATCGGGCTGCTTATCCCTACTACCGAGGCGCCACTTTTCGCCAGTACCATTCTGGCTATTCAGGAAAGGGCCAACGATAAGGGATATTCCATCCTCTTGGGCAATACTCAATACGACTATCAGACCGAAAGCAACCTGCTGCAACGGTTTGAAGAGCGCCGCCTTGCCGGAGTCATTCTTACCGGCTTCAACATCGGACAGGAAGACCGCGTCAAGAAACTGGCCGATTCGGGCGTTCCGTGCTTCATCATCTGGGAAAAACCGGACAACCCGGCTCTGAGTTATGTGGGGTTGGACAATTATCGAGCCGCGTATTCTATGACCAATTACCTAGCATCCCTCCACCACACCCGGATCGGGCTCATGATCGGCTTTTATACCAAGGTCGGCCGCGTCAGAAAACGGTACGAAGGATTCATGGCCTGCCTGAAAGATTTGGGCCTTGAATGCAGGCCTGAGTGGATCGTTGAGACCGTGCCCACACTCCAGGGCGGCAAAGACTCCATGTCCAGGATTTTGTCACTCCAGGATCGGCCTACCGCTATTTTCGCGGCCAGCGATGTCCTGGCGATCGGGGCCTTGGCCGCGGTGCGGGCAGCGGGATTGCGTGTACCGGAGGACCTTTCCTTGGCTGGGTTCGATGATATCGAATTCGCGGCCTATTGCGATCCTCCACTCACTACGGTGCGGGTACCCGGATTTGAGATCGGCCGCACTGCCGTGGATATGCTGCTGGAGGGGATTGAACGAAATTCAACACAATTTAGGCACTGCTGCCTGGACACGGAAATCATCGTGCGAGGCTCATGCAGGGAACATAGTTGACCTGGGGCGAACAATTCTTCAACCGAACAGCCACCGGACAAAATCAAGAAGGAGATGTCACAGCAAGAAGGCGAGAATGGAATCTATCAATTCTGGAGTACACCGCTACACTTCAGGAAGCAAAAGGAGGAAAAATGAAGATTTCCAGGATCACTACAATTGTCATCGTAGCTGTATTCGTATTCGCATGTGTATGGCAGTCCGAGGCCGCAGACAAAGTCAGAGTGGGATATCTCCACACGCTGGCCGTCGATGGACAGCTTTGGATCGCCATGGAAAAAGGGTTTTTCAAGGAGCAGGGGTTAGAGATCGAACCGATTGTGTTCACCTCCGGCATTCCACTCATGCAAGCTTTGAGCGGCGGTAGCGTGGATGTGGCCGTCATGGGGGCAGTTATAGCCAATTTCCCTTCCCGCGGAGTTGGCAAAATATTCCTTATCAACGATATCGAGTACGACACTGCCATGCTTTTCGCGCGTCCTGAAACCGGGGCCAAGTCAATCAAAGATGTAAAAGGTCAGAAAATCGCCACGGTCAAGGGAACCACCGCACACGTGTTTTTGCACACCGCACTCAAGAAGAACGGATTGGACTCCACCAAGGATGTGGAGATTGTAAGTATGGACATGGCGGGAGCGGTTTCGGCCTTCATCTCAGGGGCAGTCCCCTTTGTTGTGACTTGGGCCCCTTTCCACGTACAGATCAGAGACAGGGTTAAGGGAGCTGTTCAGCTCAGTTCTGCGAAAGATTTTTACCCGGAGGCCGCGATTATCGGCGGGTGGGTTGCGGCGAACAAATACTATGACGCTCACAAAGACATTCTTAAGAAGATCGTGAAGGCCTGGGTGCCTGCGAACGATTATCTTCTGAGCAAACCGGACGAAGCAGTGAAACTCATCCACAGTAAGGCTTACTCCAATATCCCTTATAGCGACATAGAGGCTAGTTGGAAGGCCGAGAAATGCGAAACCTCCAAAGACTGGGCGAAACTGTACAAAGACGGCACAGTCAGCAAATGGATCGGTCAGGTGGAACAGGTATTCGTAGAAATCGGTTCCATCGGCAATTGGGTGGACCCCAAGGAGTTCTTTGATCCAAGCATCTACTTGTCCGAGGTGAAATAGCGGCCGCGGGCGGAGGGTGGTAGGCCGCTTCCTCCCTTCGCTCCTCCCCGTTGACCTTCCGGCTTTGACGGAAATCAGCCTGTAAGGTCCAAACATCTATCTGAACGAAGTCTCCGTGACAGGAGAATAATTGGTCATGAGCGAGAAGGACGACAAAAAATCCATTGAAGAGCGTTTTAGGAAAATTCGGCGAAAGGAAAAATGGGAAAAGATAGGCTATTTCTTTGCCTCTTTCGGCATTGTGGTAGCCGTGTGGGAACTTGCCAGGGCCTTGCACATTATCGATCCTAAATTATTTCCATCGGTGCTGGCCGTCCTCGAATCATTCGTAGCCCTGCTCAAGGACGGAAGCCTGCAGAAGCATATGTATGCCAGTTTTTTGCGGGTGCTTTCGGGATTCACCATCGGCATTGTGTTGGCCGTCATACTGGGCTTCCTCATCGGATGGTTCAGGACGGTTCGACTGCTCATCGATCCTTTGATAAACTTTTTCCGTGCCCTGCCGCCCATAGCGCTGATCCCGTTAATGATCATCTTTTTCGGAATCGGGGAGACCTCCAAAATCGTGGTACTGTGCTACGCCTCCTTTTTCCCTGCGCTGGTGGTCATTTATCAGGCGCTGGTGGGTCTTGATCCGATTTACATTCGAGCGGGCAAAACACTGGGGGCCACTAACCTGGAGATTTTTCGAAAAATCATTCTCCCCCAACTTGTTCCGCACATCATCACGGCCTGCCGTGTTTCGCTAGGGGTATGCTGGGCCACACTGGTTGCAGCGGAACTTATCGCGGCCCAAAGGGGGATCGGCGCCATGATGGTCGATGCCCAAAACTTTTTTCAGATGCCGCCTCTGGTCTTGGGTATCCTTCTCATAGGGGCAATTTCGCTGGCCATGGACGCGGCCGTGCGAGCAATTGAACGCCGCGCCACAGCGTGGCAAGAGAAGCTGCCGTAGCACAAAACCCCGGTCTTACCGAAACTCGCACCTTTCGGGACCGGAATCGGAGCAGATGATGGAAAAAGGCATCAGCATTGAATGCGTGCACATGACATATAGCGGGATCACAGGGACGGTGGAAGCTTTGAGGGACGTGAACTTCGACATTGACCCGGCGGAATTCATCTGTGTGGTCGGTCCTTCAGGATGCGGCAAAACGACTCTGCTCAACGTTGTCGCCGGGTTTCTACAGCCTACGTCCGGCCGCGTTCTAATAGATGACCGGGAGATAAGCGGACCCGGACCCGACCGGGGTGTTGTTTTCCAGCAGTACGCTATATTCCCCTGGCTCACAGTGCGGGAAAATATCGAATTCGGTCTGAAGCTGAAAAATAACCGCGGATCCGCGAGTCAAAGACGTGAGATCGCCGATCACTTCATTGATCTCGTAGGCCTGAACCAGTTCAGAGACTCCTATCCCAAGGAGTTGTCAGGAGGCATGAAGCAGCGAGTGGCAATCGCACGTTCCTATGCAGTTAACCCGGAAGTGCTTCTCATGGATGAACCTTTCGGCGCGCTGGACGCCCAGTCGCGGCAATTCATGCAGGAGGCTCTCCTGGGCATCCTGGCCAAAGAACGCAAGACGGTCATCTTCATCACGCATGGAGTAGAGGAAGCGGCGTTCCTTTCGACCCGGGTTGTGGTCATGGCTGCCAACCCAGGAAGGATCCGTGAAATCATTCCTGTGAATATCCCCTACCCTCGGGATGCGAACGTAAAGACCACCCCCGGGTTCATTGAAATCCGCGCCCATGTCGACCAGGTGGTACGTGAAGAGTTCAGGAAACAGCGGAACGGCTTGATGTGTGGGCCGGTAGATTGTACGTAGAAGGAGCAACGACATGCGAGCACTTGTCACCGGCGGAGCGGGTTTCATCGGGTCCTATCTTATCCCCGAATTGCTTGAATTAGGCGCCGAAGTGGTGGTTTTCGATGCGGCCAACGAGCCGAAGAGCCTGGAAGCGGTATGGGACAGGATTACGTATGTGCGGGGCGATCTGGCCTCGCGGCCCGATCTCTACCGGGTGATGATGTCCTGCCGCATAAGCGACGTTTTCCACCTGGGGGCGGTGCTAGCCGGTCCATGCGAAGAGAACCCCGTCATGGGCTTTGCTGTCAATTTTCAGTCGACTCAAACCCTGCTTGATGCCGCTTTGGCACGCGGAGTCAATCGTTTCATCATGCTCAGTTCCATTTCCGTTTTCGGCATGGATGTAACCGAACCGGTGCAGGATGATGCGGTCAAAAATCCGGAAACCATCTACGGACAGACTAAGCTTGCCGGTGAACACCTGCTCCGATGGTACGCTCGCAAACACGGAATCGACGCCCGCGCCCTCCGTTTCACCTGGGTGTTCGGTCCCGGGCGGACCACCGGCATCACCGCCCTTTATTCATCGCTTATCCTGGATGCCATCGCCCGCGGGGAGGAGGTCACCATACCGAATCCGGATGAGAAAGGGGACTGGCTGTATATTAAAGATGCTGTAAAGGCCATTCTCAGTTTGTGGCGGGCGGAAAAACCGACCCAAAGGATCTACAACATCGCCGGAGGGGTCCATACTATCCGGGAAGTGGCCGCCATTGCCTGTGGATACCGTCTCGAAGCTCGCGTGACCCTTGTTGAGGGAGGAAAAAGCGTGTCCCCCTATCCGGCCTCCTATGACGATGGCCCTGCCCGTCGGGACCTGGGCTGGAACCCGGAATACACTTTACAAGAAGCGGTAAAAGAACACCTGGATTTTGTATCCGGCGTCTCACGCAAAAGTATATCGAGTAATTAATTTCCGCGCGATCTAAGGCCGGAAATGTGGAGGAATATACATGCAGGACATGATCTTGGAATACGGAGACGACTGGATGCGCGTGGAACTTCCCGATTCGGCCACCGTGGT
>JBLMZU010000718.1:0-4757 GCA_050258995.1 Bacteroidota bacterium | reverse complement strand
TCGCCTAATTTTGGTATCGATTTGAACACCGGCCGGTATAACTGTTTTCGATGCGGGTTCAAAGGCGGCTCGCTGTACAGCCTGGCGAAGAAGCTTGGCTCGGACTATAAGCCGAAGAATGCTGAGTTCGTCAAAAAGAGACCGAAAAGAGATGTTGCCGACGGACATAGTATTGCTGACATTACGGAAGCCCTCGCCGATGCGCAGAGCAGGCTGCTCAATTCACCGGCGATGTCCTACCTCAGGCATCGTGGGGTTACCCCATATACGGCAATGGTATACGGGCTGGGATATGGCATCGGTGCGCCGGTTGTCTCAAAACCCACAATAGATGCAGGCTGGAAACTCAGCCTGATACACCAACGCGAATGGCTCTGGTCTGAAAGCGTCGTGTACGCCGATCCAATCATTGACCCAATCGTGTTGAACGTCAGATACCTCCCGCCCGAGTACATGAGACATGGGCGCGGGTTTGAGCTGGGCAAGCATCCACACCGGACCTGGGGCGAGCGTATCGCGCCACTCGGCGCCTGGCGCATCACAGAAAGAACGCAGGCGATCCTGGTGGTGGAGGGACTCTTTGATATGCTGGTGGGGGCTCAGTTCCTGGAACAACGAAGGCTCTTTCCGGATATCGTCTGCGTCTATACCAACGGCGCCTCGCCGGCCTGTGAGATCGTGGATTGGTTCGCTGAGAATAACTACGATTACTTCCTGATCCAGGATATGGATAAGGCGGGCGATGCATGGACCGCAACCCTGACAGAGGTCATGCAGGAAAAGGGGCACCGGTATACGCTCATTTACCCACCGGACGGAAAGGATCCGGACGAAGCCTTTCTGGATGGATGGTGGCCGCCGTGTATATAGAAAGGGGTTCTTAAATTTAGTAGACCATATTTCGGTATGGTAAGGAGGTGCGCTACAAAATACTCTTTCTGTCCATCCAACACGCCCCTGTCAGATGCAGGGACGTGTTGGTCTCAAAAACCACATCAAATCAAGATGACAAATCCCTTCAGGAGGTGCTCCGTAAAAAACCATTCTCTTAATCACTTCCCCACGTATCAAGAGATGATACCTAAAGTATCAAGCTCATATCCGAGATTCGATGAAATTCGAATCCGCGCCAGGAGAAATTCCATGACTTCGACTACTCCCAAAAAGAAACCAGAATATATATCTCAATCAGGCATAAAGAATGAATTTGGCCTCACAGACGCACAGATCCGTTCTCTGGGTGAACCGGATGCCACCCGCCCGAACCCACATTATCGAAGCGGCCCGCCAATGAAGTTATATTTAAAACAGCGCGTGGAACAGTGGATTGCCGAACACGAGAGTGAAATCACAGCGTCATTATCCCGAAAGCAAGCTGCTCAAAGATCAGTCCGTACCAAGCGCGAGTCAGCCAAGGCAGAGATTGCAGAGCTTGTGCGAAGGCTTGAGTTTGCCCCGATCATTAGCCGCGCTAGAGTACGAAAAGAAGCAGCCGCGTTCTTCCTGGAACGGTACGCCAATTTCAACGGCAAAGTGACCGAGAAAGGACTGTGTTCCTTCATCCGCCATAACTGCACAAATTATGAGGAAATTCTGTCAGTGGTGAAGGGCAAAGTTGGCGCATCTGATCTGTACGAAAATGTGAAAGTCTATCTGTGCTGTCGAGTCATTGCACACTACGGACTGGAGGTGAATCCGCTTCACGCGGCTTTTGGCGAACGGCTGTCCTATGATGAAATACCAGAGCGCTTCTTGCTGCCAGCAGGTGAAGATCTGGAGGGGACTGTCGCCAGAATGCTTGGAATTGAAGATCTTGCATGATGATCACCTATGCTATTGCTGAGTGAATATTTGAGTGTATAATTTTGGAAGAGGTGATTTATGTCTATTA
Organism: Bacteroidota bacterium; assembly: GCA_050258995.1. GTDB lineage: Bacteria > Chloroflexota > Anaerolineae > Anaerolineales > Villigracilaceae > Defluviilinea. Next base: position 2,866 of record JBLMZU010000718.1, on the reverse strand, counting down.
CAACTTATGAAGGTGTTGTGGAAAAAGGCAAAATTAGGTTGAAATCCGATGTAAAACTGCCCGAAAACGTGAGGGTATATGTGATTGTCCCTGAAATACAGACCGAGGAAAAAAAGACCCCGCGGATCCACACACCGCGACTTACTCATCGCAAGCAAGTAGGGGATTTTAAAATGAAGGTTGGCAAAGCATAGTCCATGCCCAAATACGATGCTGAAAACTTCGATCCCCCAGCGCCAGTTGCTTATGTATCCGTTCGGGATCCTGAAACCGGCACTTCTTTATCCAACATGCCGATGTTGATCGACACAGGCGCAGATGTCACGTTATTACCAGCTAGCTATGTGGAACAGCTGGGCATGAAGCCAGTACATAATATTGCCTATGAAATTCAAGGATTTGATGGCCAACCAAAACTTGCAAAGATGGTTGAATTGGAACTGGTTTTTCTGGGCAAAAAGTTTAGTGGACAGTTCCTGTTAGTTGACCAACCAGTGGGTATTTTGGGCAGAAACATTTTGAATGTTTTGTCCATTACTTTTGACGGTCCGCGCAGTAAGTGGGATGAGCACAAACGTTAATTGCAAGGACTTGCCCCCCTCGTGATATGTTGAGCTTGATTTAACTCTCTAGCTGAATATTCTGGGGATTACAATGCGTTGGTATATCTGCCACGAGATTCTACGCCCCTAGTCAGGTACGGGTCCGCCGTCCACTTGAGCAATGCCGGCGCAATTCACCAAACGTATAATTTCAACAATGAGAAAACCTATGGAAATGTTTGTGTTTACCGGGCTGACCTGGAAAGAAAAAAATGAAGAATTTTCTGCGCTTTGCCCTGACTTGGATGTTGCCTCGCAGGGAAGTAACTCGAAAGAAGCGCGACAAAAGTTACTTGGAGCTGCCGTTTTACACCTGGAGGGCTCATTTGAGGCCGGGCTTCCCTATTTGCGCCCTGTTCCTGCAACAGAGGATCCGCGTAATTCTCTGCCTGCAGAAGAGGTAGAGTTCTTCAAATTCAAAGTGGATGTGACAATCAAGGCGTATACCTAAACTTCCATTCTCAAAACGCGTCAGGTGATGTCTGCCCTGGAGAAAGCAGGTTTTCGCCAAGTACGCCAAAGGGGAATCATGTCCAATTCAAGAGGGGAAATTTGCTAGTGACAGTTCCGAATCATCCCGGCGATCTAAATCCACAAGCTATGCGCTCAATCCTGCGCCAGAGCCAAATGACCCAGGAAGAGTTTCTTGCACTGCTAAAGTAGCAAAGTCCGTTTCCAAAAAGGAAAGTGGGAACCGACAACTGCTTCAAGTAGGCAAGGTAGGCTAGAGCACTCCTCTCACCGAATGAGCGATGAGCATCAGGGCAATAGGCAAGGAGTTAACCCCCAAACGAACCCCTCGATGAGCAGGACAAGATCGTGTAGCGGCGAGGCTGGGGACTGACAAACGCCGTGTAGGGTGTCCTGCTTGAGAAATAAATCTGTCTCCTTTTTGGTAATCTTCCTCGACTCTGGTCTCCCTACTGTTTGCGATTGACCCAGATATCGCCGTTCGTCTGGGTGCTGTCACCCTCGCCCATCGCCGCCACAGGTTTTCCAGAGGAGTTGATGGCCACCATATCATAGTCGCCATAGGGCAATCCGAAACCTGCGGCCGTCTTATAGGCCGCGCCGCTGCTGGCGTCAGAGACCTTCGTATCAGCACTCCAGGTGATACCGCCATCGGTAGATTCGCGCTCCCATACATTCCAGGCGCCGATGCGATTGTCCATCCAGGTAATTACGAACAATCCAGCCTTGCCGGCGGCAGCCACCGAAGTAGCATCGGCACCGCCCGCGGAGGTAGTCATTTCTGTTCGTGCACTCCAGGTGGCCCCGGAATCGGTGGACCGGCGCACGAAGATTTTGCCGTTCGCACCGGTGGTCAGCGAGCCGCTATAGGCCAGCAGGAGGTTTGTGCCATCCGAAGTCACTGTAGTGACCGAGCTGGTCTCATACGAAGCGCCTGTATTGAGCGTGTCGACCACCGTACGTGTCCAGGAGGATCCGCCGTTGCTGGTGCGAAAGGCCACGATCGGCACGGGGCCGTTCACCTTGGTGCCACTCTGCGGATATTCAGATGCCACCACTACCGCGGTGCCATTGTTCAGCACCGCCGCGCCGTTAGGATAGTAATAGATCCCTTTTTCATTCGTCAGCTGCACAGGTGCAGAAAAGCTGGCGCCGCCGTTGTGCGAAGCCACCACAAAAACGTTGCCGTGGGATACATATGCGATGTAGATGTCATTGCCGCTGAGACTGACGCCGATCCAGGGTTTATCGGACCAGCTCTTGCCGGAAACCGTGATCGCCGGCGTCCAGGTTGCGGCATGGTCATCTGACTTGGTGAAGCTGATCTTATAGCTCTGCATGTAGGTGGCAAACAGCACCCCGTTCGCGGAGGTCGCCAGCACGATGTCATACTGAGCTGTGCCGGTGTTACAGGCCGGGCATACGGACTGCGCTGGGCCGAATGTCGCGCCGCCATCACTGGAAGTCGCGATCCGGATCAAGGTCTTGTTACCCACATACTGCATCCAGCCGACATACACGTAGGGGGCAGATGGATCGGCAGCAACGGCCGGCTCCCAGCCGTTGCCTGAAGGTACAACCGAAATAATATGCTCACCATCCCAGCCAGGTGAGGGTGCTGCCAGGCTGTTCCCGGCCAATGAAAGTCCGATACCGGTTGTAACGATCACGGCCAGCGCCAGGCGCAAGAAAAACTTCGACGAGCGGGTTGGATGGAACATATGAATCATAATCTTCTCCCTTTACATCTCAATTCGGAACTCGCTAAAAGGCAAGCTCCGGGTTGCAGAATG